>NZ_JADBQM010000012.1:192990-204874 GCF_014895895.1 Enterobacter cloacae complex sp. P14RS | reverse complement strand
GCTGGCGGCCTTAGGCGCCTGGTGCGGCTGGCAGGCGCTGCCTTCAATTGAACTTGCCGCAGCGTTGAGCGGTATCGCGGGCTATTTCGCGTTAAATAATTTAAATAAAAATAACCTCACTATTTCTTTCGGACCCTATCTGTCATTTGCTGGAATAGTCGTGTTTATTGGACAGCAGTTTGCTTTCATATTTTAAATATACAGGTCAAGTTTTTTTATAAGTTTTTTTGACGGTGGAAGAGAAGGATGTCTCTTTGCGCTCAGTGTATCGTAAAAGATATAAGCTACACGGAATTTGGGCTTGTATCTTTTTATGGAGGAATACAACGCAGCAAAACGTTTTTTGTCACGGTTTTCAGGTTGGTTAAATACGCATTACGCAAATAGACTCCATGCTCTCAAGGAAGACATGGATTATTACGTTACGAATAAATTTATCAGGAAATAAAAAATGAAATTTATGAAGCCTAAATATCTGGCGCTTTTTGTTGCAGCCGCAACAAGCTCAGTATTTGCAGCGGCGCCGGGTACACCGTCAATTACATCAGGCAATGATAAGTTTGCGCTGGTAGAGGTGGATCAGGCGGCACAGGACTACAACAACCTCATCAAAGTGCATAAAGATGGCGTTGACGTGAAGGTGGAGTGGAACGTCTGGAGCGGCGATGCCCCAACGTCTGCAAAAGTTTTGCTGGACGGCAAGACCGTCTGGACCGGTGCGGGTAGTGCCGCAGGCTCTGCAACCTTTAAAGTGAAGAAAGGCGGACGCTATCAGGAGCAGGTTGAGCTGTGTAACGACAGCGGCTGCACCAAGAGCGCCAGCAAGCTGATCATCGTGGCGGATACCGACGGTAGCCACCTGCTTCCTCTGAACACCCCGCTGCTGGAAAACAACAAAGCGTTCGCGCAGCACACCGATAAAGTGGTCGGCGCTTACTTCCCTGAGTGGGGCGTGTACGACCGTAACTTCTCGGCAGACAAAATTCCTGTCGCGAACATTAACCACCTGCTGTACGGCTTCATTCCAATCTGTGGCGGCGACGGTATTAACGACAGCGCCAAATCCTCCGGCGCGCTGGAGTCTCTGAAACGCGCCTGTCAGGGCCGCCAGGACTACACCGTGGCGATCCACGATCCGTGGGCTGCGCTGCAAAAACCTCAGCAGGGCGTAAGCAACTGGGACGACCCGTACAAAGGCAACTACGGGCAGCTGATGGCGATGAAAAAAGCCCATCCTGATCTGAAAATCCTGCCATCCGTAGGCGGCTGGACTCTGTCTGACCCGTTCTATCAGATGGATAACAAAGTGCTGCGCGACCGCTTCGTTGCGTCCGTTAAAGACTTCCTGACCACCTGGAAAGTGTTCGACGGTGTGGATATCGACTGGGAATTCCCGGGCGGCGGCGGTGAGAACGCCAAGCTGGGTAACCCGCAGACCGACAAAGCGACTTACACCGCGCTGATGCATGACCTGCGTCAGATGCTGAACGAGCTGTCTGCGGAAACTGGCCGTACCTACGAGCTGACCACGGCAATCAGTGCAGGTAAAGATAAGATCGAAGACGTGGACTACAACACCGCGCAGCAGTACATCGACCATATCTTCCTGATGAGCTACGACTTCTACGGTGCGTGGAGTAATACCGATTTGGGTCACCAGACCGCGCTGTACGGTGCGTCCTGGAAACCAGATACCAACTACACCACCGATAACGCAGTGAAAGAGATGCTGGCGCAGGGCGTTCAGCCTGGCAAGATCGTCGTCGGTGCGGGCATGTATGGCCGCGGCTGGACCGGCGTTCACGGTTACACGGGTGACAATCCATTCACCGGTACCGCGACGGGTCCAATCAAAGGGACATGGGAAAACGGTATTGTTGACTACCGTCAGATTGTAAACCAGATGCTGGGCAAACCAGGCTGGGAATACAAATACGACGAAGCAGCAGAAGCGCCGTATGTGTTCAACAAATCCACCGGTGAGCTGGTGACATACGATAACGCCCGTTCCGTCAATGCGAAAGGCAAATACGTGCTGAACAAAAACCTGGGTGGTTTGTTCGCGTGGTCTATCGAATCCGATAACGGCGATATCCTGAATGCCATGAATGAAAGCCTGCTGGGCGGCAGCTCTACGCCTGTTGAGCCGGTTGTAACCAACCATGCGCCGGTCGCTTCTGCAACCGACATGACGGTAACGGGCCCGGCGACTGTCACGCTCGACGGCTCAGCCTCCAGCGACCAGGACGGCGATGCGCTGACCTATAAATGGACGCAGGTTTCCGGCGCCACCGTGACCCTGGCGAACAGCACCAAAGCGAAAGCCAGCTTCAGCGTACCGGCCGTGACCAGCGATCAGAACCTGGTGTTCCGCCTGACCGTGACCGACGCGAAAGGGTTGAGCAACGCTATCGACGTACAGGTAGTGAACAAAGCGCCTAAGGCCAACCAGGCTCCGGTGATCAATGCCATGGAATCCGTTACCGTTGAATCCGGTGAAGCGATTTCTCTGCATGCACAAGCCTCCGATCCTGATGGCGATGCGCTGACCTACAGCTGGAGCGTACCGGCTGATATGAACGCAACGGGTACCGATACTGCTAACGTCCGCATCACTGCGCCAGAGGTGAACAATACCTCTTCTTACACGCTGAGCGTTGTTGTGACGGATGGTAAAACCAGCGTGCAGTCTAACGTGCAGGTGACTGTGAATCCAAAACCGGCTGACGTAACGCCACCGGCTGATGAGGTGACCCCTCCGGCTGACGATGTGACCCCACCAGCTGACGATGTGACCCCTCCGGCTGATGATGTGACTCCGCCATCTGACGAAGGTTCTGCAACCGGTAGCTGCGACGCGCCTGTCGATGCTAACGCCAGCAAATATGCTGCCTGGGATGCCAGCAAAATCTACAACAATGGCGATACCGTAAGCTTCGACCATCTGGTGTGGAAAGCGAAGTACTGGACGCAGGGCAACCAGCCTGGCTTCGGTGTGGATGCATGGGAACTGGTGAGCAACGTGAAGATGAACTGGCGTTCTGACCTGGTCTATAACGGCGGTGATACCACCACTTACCAGGGCAGCGTTTACCGTGCCAAATGGTGGACCCGTGGTGATAACCCGGCTAACAGCGATGTATGGGTAAAAGAAGGCGCAGCAACAGACTGCAAATAATCTAGCCCAATAAATGCTCCCCCCTTATTGGGGGGAGCAATTCAAACTTCATTTTACAGGATGTTGGCCAGGAGAAATAACCGAAAATGTCAGCAGGTAAAAATGAAAAAGTTCATCTTGTTATTATTGATAATAAGCCACGGCGCACTGGCAAACTGTTGGAATAACGCCGCGCACTATTATCATGTCGATCCTTATTTGCTGTACGCCATCGCTAACGTTGAATCGGGGATGAACCCGTATGCGGTAGGGCAAAATCATGATGGCACACGCGATGTCGGATTAATGCAAATAAACAGCTCACACTTTACGGAGCTTGAGAGAAAAGGCATTGATGAGTATCGGTTGATGGCCGAACCCTGTACCTCAATTATGGTGGGAGCGTCGATTCTCTCAAACATGATTAAGGTCTACGGTTATAACTGGGAAGCAGTAGGGGCTTATAACGCCGGATTAAAAAGAGAGAACTATCCGCAGCGTATGAAGTATGCCCACAAAGTCTGGAAAAAATATCAGGAATTGAAATTAGCAGCGCGTTATTAACGTTTTTTATTTTTGAAGAATTCCTTTTGGTGTTCTTCGAAAAGTGAAAACAGCTGTCTGTGGTTTATTTATTAATGGATTAATACATAAACCGGGATTCTTTTTTTAATCTTAACGAAACAGGAATATTGAAATGAACAAAAGGACGTTACTGAGTGTACTTGTTGCTGGTGCTTGCGTTGCACCTTTTATGGCGCAGGCTGCCTCTTTGCAGGCGACCACCGGCGAGCCGTACACCATGAAAGCCAGCGATCTGGCGAAGAAAGAGCAGGAGCTCACTAACTTCCCGCTGATGACCTCCGTTAAAGAGACGATTCAGACCCTTGATAACGCGCAGGTCGAAATGATTGAGCCAGGCCGTGCGGCGAACCCGGACAACGTTAAGCGCGTGGAAGGGATCGTGAAGGCCAGCGACTGGGATTATCTCTTCCCGCTGCGCGCTCAGGCCTATACCTACAGCAACTTCCTGAAAGCCGTAGGTAAATTCCCGGCGCTGTGTAAGACCTATAACGACGGTCGCGACAGCGATGCGATCTGCCGCAAAGAGCTGGCCACCATGTTTGCCCACTTTGCCCAGGAAACCGGCGGCCACGAAAGCTGGCGTCCGGAAGCCGAGTGGCGTCAGGCGCTGGTCCACGTGCGTGAAATGGGCTGGAGCGAAGGGCAGAAGGGCGGCTATAACGGCGAATGTGATCCGAAAGTATGGCAGGGCCAGACCTGGCCGTGCGGTAAGGATAAAGACGGCGACTTCCTGAGCTACTTCGGTCGCGGCGCGAAGCAGCTGTCCTACAACTACAACTACGGTCCGTTCTCCGAAGCAATGTACGGCGACGTGCGTACCCTGCTGGATAAACCTGAGCTGGTGGCGGATACCTGGCTGAACCTGGCGAGCGCGATCTTCTTCTTCGCCTACCCGCAGCCGCCAAAACCAAGCATGCTGCAGGTTATCGACGGCACGTGGCAGCCGAACGATCATGATAAAGCCAACGGTCTGGTCCCTGGCTTCGGTGTGACCACCCAGATCATCAACGGCGGCGTAGAGTGCGGCGGCCCGACTGAAATTGCTCAGTCTCAGAACCGTATCAAGTACTACAAAGAGTTCGCGAACTACCTGAAAGTGCCTGTTCCGGCCAATGAAGTGCTGGGCTGCGCCAACATGAAGCAGTTCGACGAATACGGTGCCGGCGCCCTGAAGATCTACTGGGAGCAGGACTGGGGATGGAGCCCGGATACGCCAAACGGCTCTACCTATGCGTGCCAGCTGGTAGGCTACCAGACGCCGTTCAGTGCGTTCAAAGACGGCGACTATACCAAGTGCGTGCAGAAGTTCTATAACGTCAATATCGTGAACGATGACGGCTCTGCCGTAACGCCGGACGAAACCCCGGTAACGCCAGCGCCAACGCCTTCAGAAGATGAAACGCCGGCACCAGCTCCAGCGCCAACGCCGGATGAAACCCCGGCTGAACCTGTTGCGGTGAACCACGCGCCGGTTGCGCAGATTGCGGGTCCAATCGGTGCCGTTGAAGCGGGCGCGCAGGTGTCTCTGAGCGCGGAAGGCTCTACCGACGCGGACGGCAACAAGCTGACCTACACCTGGCATTCTCAGGATGGCCAGACTGTGACCGGCGAAGATAAAGCGGTGGTGACCTTCAAGGCGCCTGAGTCCGCAACGGCGCAGCAGATTGAAATCAGCCTGACCGTCAGCGATGGCGAGCTGAGCAATACCACCACTTACCTGCTGAACGTGAAAGCGAAAGCGGCAACGCCATCAGGTGACGAAGGTGCTTACCAGGCGTGGAGCGCGAACAGCAAGTACAACGCAGGTGATATCGTGAACAACCACGGTAAACTGTTCCAGTGCAAACCGTTCCCGTACAGCGGCTGGTGTAACAACTCCCCGGCATACTATGAACCAGGCGCAGGTCTGGCATGGGCTGATGCCTGGACGGCTCTGTAAAAGCAAACGGCAACCGAAAGGTTGCCGTTTTAGTATTTGCACTTTCCCCTCACCCTAACCCTCTCTCCGGAGGAGCGAGGTGATGTAGGCCCGGTAAGGCGAAGCCGCCACCGGGCAAAAAGGCTAGCGGTGCAACTTCCCGTGATCCCGTAACCACGCCGCCGTGCGCACAATGCCTTCATCCAGCGTCACAATCGGCTTATACCCCAGCTCAGTCTCCGCGCGCGTGATATCCAGCGTAAAATCAAAGTTAAGCTTCGATACGCCGTAGTGCGTCAGCGCGGGCTCTTTGGCGGATTTACTGCCAAAACGCTCCATGCTGCGGGCGATCATGTCCAGCATCGGGTAGGGCACAGAACGGATACGGCAGTCGATCTGCAGTTCATCAATCAGCCGCTGCACAATGCTGCGCAACGTGCACGGTTCACCGTTGGTGATGTTATAGGCGCGACCGGAGATAAGCTTATCGCAGTCCGGCTGGCTTGCCAGCCACATGGCGTGGACGGCATTTTCGTAATAGGTCATGTCCACCAGCGCATCGCCGCCGCGCGGCAGCAGCACGCTGCCGTAGTGGTGCATCATCTGCGCCAGACGCGGAATAAACACTTTGTCGTGCGGTCCGAAGAGGCTTTGCGGGCGCAGGACGGTAAAACGGGTATGCGGGTTTGACTGCGCCAGTAGGTCGATCACCTCTTCGCTGGCCGCCTTGCTGCGGGCAAACTCGCAGGCAAAGCGAGCAGGGCGGAAATCTTCCTGCACGTCGCGATGGTGGTGATAATCAAAATAGAGCGACGGGGAGGAGATATGGATAAAGTTACGCACGCCCCAGGCGACGGCCCATTCGCCCAGACGACGCGTGGCGCGCACGTTGGCGAGATCGAAGGCTTCCTGGGTTCCCCACGGGGAGGTAAAACTGGAGCAGTGCCACAGCGTGTCGATACCGGCGAGCATCACCTTCGCCTGCGAGGAGACCAGCTCCGTCAGGTCGGCATGGACGAACTCCGCGCCCATTTTTTGCAGCAGTTTCCCCATCGCTTCGTTGCGACCGGTGGCCCTGACGCTGATGCCCTTGTTGCGCAGAAATTCGACCGCATTTCGGCCTAAGCCGCTGGTCGCCCCGGTAACCAGTACCTTCATATCAATCCACTGTGTTGAAAAGAATTTCGTGCGCATTCTTTCGTGAATTACGATGTGTTGCAATGGGAAAGGTGAAAGAAAGAGGGTTTTATTAACTTATTTTCGTCTTTTGTTCTGCCAGTTGCGCAATGCGTTTTGCCATTCCCCGGAAGATAAACAGATGGGCGGGGATCATAAACAGCCAGTAGAACAGACCCGGCATCCCGTGTGGGTGCCACCAGGCGCGAACGTCCAGTTCCCGATGGTCGCCTTTGTCCTTGAGCGTAAAGCAGAGCCGCCCCAGCCCCGGCGCCTTCATGCCGAACAGTAGCGCCAGCTGTTTTTCCGGCTCGACGACGATCACCTTCCAGCTGTCGACCGCATCGCCTGGCTTAAGATACGGATGCGCCGGGCGGCCTTTCGCCAGCCGGTGACCGACCAGCAGATCCATCGCACCGCGCGTCTGCCAGAGGATATTGCCGAAGAAATAGCGCTCTTTGCCGCCGATCTGGTTCACCACCTCCCACAGCGCGTGAAGGCTGGCAGAGGTTTTTACCGTGCAGCCCGCCTGTTTCGGGTAATAGCCGTACTCAGGGCGCCAGCGGGCAAAGGCCTGCGCGTCGTAGCCCCAGTCGCTGGAGTTCACCAGCTTCTCTTCTTCTTTCAGCGTATGCCGCACCGCGTCGTCAAAGCGGTTCAACGCCTGGGGGATTAATGCGCGCAGCGCACGATCGTCCGCCAGCAAATCGTGTTTTAGCCCCTGGATCAGTGCTTTGGCAGTCGTCGGGGGAACCGAGGTGATCACATTCAAAAACCACACTGAAATCCAGCGGGTCGGGAAGGGGATGGGGATCAGCCAGCGGCGGCGTCCGCTGACGCGCATGAAATGTTCGAACTGCTCCTGATAGCTCAGCACTTCCGGGCCTGCCGCCTCCAGCACGCGGTGTTGCTCTGCCGGGTGATCCAGCAGGGCCACCAGATAGTGGAGCAAATTCTCCAGCGCAATCGGCGTGGTGCGCGAGCGCACCCAGCGCGGCGGGGTCAGCACCGGCAGGTTGTAGACCATATCGCGCATTACTTCGAAGGCGGCGGAACCCGCGCCGACGATGATCCCGGCGCGCAGTTCGGTGACGGGAATATTCGCCCCGCGCAGCGTGTCTGCCGTCAGCTGGCGGGCGCGCAGATGGTCGGACTGCTCGTGTTCGGGCGCCTGGAGCGAGCTTAAAAAAATCACCTGCTTCACCGGCGTTTGCAGCAGGGCATCGCGGACGTTCATCGCCACCTGCCGCTCGTGGGCAATGAAATCCCCGCCTTCGCCCATGCTGTGGACCAGGTAGTAAACCGTGTCGACCCCTTCCAGCAGCACGGGGAGTTCCTTCGGCCAGTTGAGATCGACGTTGTGACAGGTCACGCCAGGCAAACCAAGCTTTTGCAGGCGCTCGGTATTGCGTGCCGCTGCCCGCACCTGATGCCCCTGCTGGCTTAATGCAGTAGTGAGGTGCTGACCGATATATCCGCTGGCGCCGAGCACCAGAATACGTTGCGGCACGTGATGCTCCTTAACGCTGTAAAAACGCCTGCCAGTGTTTCACCACGTCCGCCAGCTGTTCGCGGCTCACGTCGAGATGCATCACCAGGCGCACGACCGGGGAGGCGTTGATCAGCACGCCACGCGCTTTCATAAATTCACCCAGCGCAGCGGCGTGCTCGTCGCCCACGCGCACAAAAAGCATGTTGGTGTCGTGACGCATCACGTCCGCGCCGATCTCGCGCAGCTGCGTTGCCATCCACGCGGCGTTGTCATGATCGTCCTTGAGGCGCGCCACGTTATTTTTTAATGCGTACAGTCCGGCAGCCGCCAGAATGCCCGCCTGACGCATGCCGCCGCCGGTCATTTTACGCCAGCGGTTGGCGCGCTTGATGTAGTCTGTGCTGCCGACCAGTAGCGAACCCACCGGCGTGCCCAGCCCTTTCGAGAGGCAAATGGTGAACGAGTCGCAATATTGCGTTATCTCTTTCAGCTCGCAGCCGTACTCCACCACGGCGTTGAAAATGCGTGCGCCGTCGACGTGCAGGCCGAGCCTGCGCTCGCGAGTGAATTCCCACGCTGCTTTCAGGTATTCGCGCGGCAGCACTTTACCGTTGTGGGTGTTTTCGAGGCTGAGCAGCCGTGTGCGGGCGAAGTGAATATCGTCAGCTTTGATTTTTGCCGCGACTTTATCCAGCGGCAGGGAGCCGTCCGGCGCGGCGTCAATCGGCTGCGGCTGGATGCTGCCGAGCACCGCCGCGCCGCCAGCTTCGTACAGGTAGTTATGCGCACCCTGGCCGACGATATACTCTTCGCCGCGCTCGCAGTGGCTGAGCAGTGCCACCAGGTTAGCCTGCGTGCCGGTCGGCAGGAACAGCGCGGCCTCCTTGCCGCTCAGCTCTGCCGCATAGCGCTGCAGTTCGTTGACCGTCGGGTCATCGCCGTAGACGTCGTCCCCGACCGGGGCGGCCATCATCTCTTCGAGCATGGCGCGGCTCGGGCGGGTAACGGTATCACTACGCAAATCAATCATTTCACATCCCTTTATTTTAAGAGGTCATGCGAAACGTTTTACCTGAGCCAGTTGGTTTTTGCCAGTTCGATCACTTCGTCACCGCGCCCGCTGATGATGGCGCGCAGCATGTAGAGGCTAAAACCTTTGGCCTGTTCCAGCTTGATCTGCGGCGGGATCGCCAGCTCTTCTTTGGCGACGACGACGTCAACCAGTACCGGACCGTCGATGGAGAAGGCGCGCTGCAGGGCTTCATCCACCTCTGAGGCTTTCTCCACGCGAATACCGGTGATGCCGCACGCTTCGGCGATGCGGGCAAAGTTGGTGTCGTGCAGCTCGGTGCCGTCCGTCAGATAGCCTCCGGCCTTCATCTCCATCGCCACGAAGCCCAGCACGCTGTTGTTAAAGACCACGATTTTCAGCGGAAGCTTCATCTGCACCACCGACAGGAAATCCCCCATCAGCATGCTGAACCCGCCGTCGCCGCACATCGCCACGACCTGACGCTCCGGTGCCGTCGCTTTTGCCCCCAGCGCCTGCGGCATGGCGTTGGCCATCGAGCCGTGGTTGAACGAGCCGAGCAGGCGACGTTTGCCGTTCATCTTCAGGTAGCGCGCCGCCCAGACGGTTGGCGTGCCGACGTCGCAGGTAAAAATAGCGTCGTCGTCCGCAAAATGGCTGATCTGCTGCGCCAGATACTGCGGATGAATGGCTTTGTCGCTCGGTTTGGCGAGGTCGTCCAGCCCCTTGCGCGCGTCGCGATAATCGCTCAATGCCTTATCCAGGAATTTGCGGTCGGTTTTCTCTTCCAGCAACGGCAGCAGGGCGGCAAGGGTGGATTTAATATCGCCGATAAGCGCCATATCGACCTTGCTGTGCGCGCCGATGCTGGCCGGGTTGATATCAATCTGAATGATTTTGGCATCCGTCGGGTAGAACGCGCGGTACGGGAACTGGGTGCCGAGCAGGATCAGCGTGTCGGCGTTCATCATGGTGTGGAAGCCGGAAGAAAAACCGATCAGCCCGGTCATGCCCACATCGTACGGGTTATCGTATTCGACGTGCTCTTTGCCGCGCAGGGCGTGGACGATGGGCGCTTTGAGCTTACCGGCAAATTCCAGCAGCTCTTTATGCGCGCCCGCACAGCCGCTGCCGCACATCAGGGCGATATTGCTGGAGTAGCGCAGCAGCTGCGCCAGCTTTTTCAGCTCCTCTTCGGCTGGCGTTACCACCGGCTGCGGGGCGTGATACCAGTGGGTGCTGGCCCCTTCAGGCGCAGCCTTGAGCGCCACGTCTCCCGGGATAACGACCACGGAAACGCCACGGTTTAGTACGGCTTTGCGCATGGCGATCGCCAGCACCTGCGGGATCTGCTCCGGGGATGAAACCAGCTCACAGTAGTGGCTGCATTCACGGAACAGCTCCTGCGGATGCGTCTCCTGAAAATAGCCGCTGCCGATTTCGGAAGAGGGGATATGGGCGGCAATCGCCAGCACCGGCACGTGGTTACGGTGGCAGTCGAACAGGCCGTTGATCAGATGCAGGTTGCCAGGCCCACACGAGCCTGCACACACGGCCAGTTCTCCTGTGAGCTGCGCTTCGGCACCGGCGGCGAAGGCAGCGACCTCCTCATGACGGGTCGGCATCCATTCGATGGTTTTCATCTTGTTCAGGCTGTCGCTGAGCCCGTTCAGGGAATCGCCGGTCACGCCCCAGATACGTTTTACGCCAGCCTGTTCGAGCGTTTTCGCTATATATGCAGCCACGGTTTGTTTCATGGTTGTCCGTCTCCTTTTTGTGATATCGCTTACAAGCTTAGAAGAAAGTCACTGTATTGCCCGTCAAATCCCCCCAATTAAAAGGTGCTTTTCACGCGCCACGCTTAGGCATAATCTGGTGATGCCTCAGTGAAAACAGGAATCATTTCAAATGGTTAAATCATTGTTAATTGCTGTTAATGAAAAGCTATCGTACGACGATCTCGGCAAACTCTTGTTACGACTTGCCGTCGGTGGGCTGATGCTTTTTCACGGTTTGCATAAGCTGTTTGGTGGCGTGGGCTTTATCAGCGGCATGCTGGTAGAGAAAGGGCTGCCGGGATTTATTGCCTACGGCGTGTTGATTGGCGAAGTGGTGGCACCGATCCTGATTATTGTCGGGCTCTTTACGCGCCCGGCCGCGCTGGTGCTGGCGTTTACGATGATCGTGGCATGGCTGATGGTGGGAGTGGGTGAAACGTTCGCGCTCGATAAGGTTGGGGCATGGGCGATTGAAAGTCTGGTGTACTTCTTTGTTGGCTCGCTGGCGGTGGCGTGTTTAGGGGCAGGGCGGTTTGCGTTAGGGAAAGCGCCTGCGTGGCAATAAAGCTGGGTGCTAAAAATATAAGGGTCTCTGGACCCTTTTTTATTGATGGTTTTTAAGTCTTTGATTTTATTAAGCGGAATTATTTGTGATGAAAAAAGGGTTTAAAGGGTATTTTTTAGGGGAATTCTTTATCTGACAAGGTGATAGGTGTAGATTGTTCCAGTTCACTGCCGTACAGGCAGC
>NZ_JADBQM010000012.1:177398-192788 GCF_014895895.1 Enterobacter cloacae complex sp. P14RS | reverse complement strand
TACAGGCAGCTTAGAAATGACCAGGAAAACACCTTCCTGATTGACGATTGTTCACTGCCGTACAGGCAGCTTAGAAAGCCCCTTGTCTGCGTCAATTATTAATCACATAGTTCACTGCCGTACAGGCAGCTTAGAAATTCACAGTCTGCCCCAGAGCATCCGTAATGGTGTTCACTGCCGTACAGGCAGCTTAGAAAGTTTTAATGGGCGGGAGATAGAGCAGACGCTAGTTCACTGCCGTACAGGCAGCTTAGAAATCCACGATATACGTAAGGGTATTGAACATAAGAGTTCACTGCCGTACAGGCAGCTTAGAAACTTATCCGTTACGGTTAATTTATGGCTATTACGTTCACTGCCGTACAGGCAGCTTAGAAAACGACGGCCAGGAGAGAAAGTGCAATTTCTGCAGTTCACTGCCGTACAGGCAGCATGCACAACGTAGGCCGGGTAAACGCAGTGCCACCCGGCAAAAAAGCCCGGTGGCGCTGACGCTTACCGGGCCTACGATCGAACGTTTATTGCTTATGCGAGGACCAAATCCCCCTGCGGGTGGCATGAGCAGGCCAGCACGTAACCCTCGGCAATTTCCGCGTCGGACAGCATCATGGTGCTGGTGACGGTATATTCCCCGGAAACCACTTTCGTTTTACAGCAGCCGCACACGCCCGCACGGCAGGCCGCGACTACCGGCACCTTGTTGCTTTCCAGCGCTTCCAGCAGCGTGGTGCCCACGCGGCCAAAGAAGGTCTGTGCGGGCTGCAGTTTGGTGAACTGAATCCCGCTGGTTGCCGCTTCCGCCACCGGCGTGAAGAACCGCTCTTTGAGGAAGCGGGTCACGCCAAGCGCTCTAACTTCTTTCTCCACGATATCCATGTACGGCGCCGGGCCGCAGGTCATCACGGTACGGTTCGCAATATCCGGCACGCTTTGCAGCAGCTCGCGGCTCAGGCGACCGGGCACAAAACCGTGGGTCGCGTTGTGTTCCGCCACCAGCGTCACCGGATAGTCACGCCACTCATCGGCAAAAATCACATCTTCCGGAGAGCGCACGCTGAAGATCGTCTGCACGTCGGCCTGCGGGCGGTTCTTCGCCAGCCAGCGGCGCATCGACATGATCGGCGTTACGCCGCAGCCCGCCGCCAGCAGCAGGAATTTATCGTCTGCCTTGTCGTCACAGGTGAAATCCCCCTGCGCGTCAGACAGCCAGATGTAATCCCCGCGCTTCACGTTACGGGTCAGCCACTGGGAGCCTGCACCGTCATCAATGCGGCGGATAGTGAGCGTAATGTACTCGCTCACGCCCGGCGTGGAGGAGATCGTATAGGCGCGAAGCGTGTCCGCCGAGTTACGAACGCTGACCAGCGCATACTGGCCCGCACGGTACGGATAGTAGTCGTGGCAGAGCAGCGACAGCGTCCACACATCCGGCGTCTCCTGATGGATGTGATGAACCTGCATCCGCCACGGACATTGTGAGGTTGGCATGGTCATGAATCGCTCCTTACGCGCTCAGCAGTTGCTTCATATCATCTTCAACATTGGTCACGGAACGCAGACCGAATTTTTCATTGAGCACCGCCAGCAGGTCCGGCGTCAGGAAGCCTGGCGCCGTCGGGCCGGTCACGATGTTGGTCACGCCGAGAGAGAGCAGGGTGAGCAGGATGACGATCGCTTTCTGCTCGAACCAGGAGAGCACCAGGGACAGCGGCAGATCGTTGACGCCGCAGCCGAGTTTTTCCGCCAGCGTGACCGCCAGAATGATGGCCGAGTAAGCATCATTGCACTGGCCTGCATCAATCAGGCGCGGCAGGCCTTCGATGTTGCCGAAGTCCAGCTTGTTGAAACGGTATTTACCGCACGCCAGGGTCAGGATCAGGCAATCATCCGGCACGCTGGTGGCGAAATCGGTGAAGTAGTTACGCTCGCCGCGCGCGCCGTCGCATCCCCCAACGAGGAAGATGTGGCGCAGCTTTTCACGGCTGACGAGGTCAATCAGAGAATCTGCCGCACCCAGCAGCGTTTCGCGACCGAAGCCAACGGTGATCAGATGTTCGATTTCGCTGTACGGGAAGCCCGCCATCTGCTGCGCCTGCTCGATAACCGGACCGAAATCGTCGCCTTCAAGGTGGCTCACGCCCGGCCAGCCGACGATGCTGCGGGTCCAGATGCGGTCGTCATACGCGCCCACGGTAGGGTCGATGATGCAGTTTGAGGTCATCACGATAGGGCCAGGGAAGCGGGCGAACTCTACCTGCTGATTTTGCCAGCCGCTGCCGTAGTTACCCACCAGATGCTTGAACTTGCGCAGTTCCGGGTAGCCGTGGGCGGGCAGCATTTCGCCGTGGGTATAGACGTTAACGCCGGTGCCTTCGGTCTGCTTCAGCAGGTTGTAGAGATCTTTCAGGTCGTGGCCGGAAATCAGGATGCATTTGCCTTCGGTCGCTTTGACGTTGACCTGCGTCGGGGTCGGATGACCGTAGGTGCTGGTTTCACCGGCATCCAGAATGCTCATGACCTTGAAGTTCATCTGGCCGATTTCCATTGCGCACTCGAGCAGGGCGTTCATGTCGGAAGGCCAGGTGCCGAGCCACGCCATAATTTTGTGGTACTGGGCGTAAATGTCGTTATCTGACTTCCCGAGAACGTGCGCGTGTTCCATATAGGCCGCTGCACCTTTCAGGCCGTACAGGCACAGCAGACGCAGGCCGAGGATGTTCTCGCCAATCGCCGCTTTGTCCTTATTAGGGGTAAATTCTGCGGCCTGGCGCTGTAGCTCGCCCAGGTCGTCGCTCACCAGCTGAAGCTCCGCCATTGGGTTGTCCACGCGGGCACTGGTATCGGCATTCAGGCACTGCGCTTTCAAAGCTTCGCGCAGGGCAATCGCTTCGCGGGCATAGCCGACGATGCGCGGAGAATCAAAGTTGACGTTAGTCAGGGTGGAGAAAAACGCGCGCGGCGCGAAGCTGTCGACGTAATGGTCGACAATGCCGTATTCACGGGCTTTGAAGGCCCAGGCGGAAAGACCATGCAGGGCGGCTATCAGCAGATCCTGAAGGTCTGATGTTTCTGCGGTTTTACCGCACATACCCTGCGCGTAAGAGCAGCCGTTGCCTGCCGGGGTACGGATGGTTTGTTCACATTGCACACAAAACATAATCACACCTGTAAAAGTTATATTTAATATACATGTTTAAGGGTATGCCTGTGCCAGAACGGTGAAAAGAGCTTTCTGCAACAAAATAGAGGGAGATTGATTTAGCGCAATTTTGGCGGCAGGAGCCCTACCGCCACAGAGGTATCAGGCAGAGAAAAACGCCATCAGGACGGGAACCAGCAGGCTCAAAATAAAGCCGTGAACGATGGCTGCGGGCACCATCTCCAGCCCGCCCGAACGCTGGAGGACCGGCAGGGTAAAGTCCATCGACGTGGCGCCGCACAGGCCCAGTGCCGTCGAGCGGCTGCGGCGAACCAGCCCCGGGATCAGCATGATGGCAATCAGCTCTCGAGCCAGATCGTTAAAGAAGGCGGCGCTGCCGATCACCGGGCCGAAGGATTCGGTCAGCAGAATACCGGAGAGGGAGTACCAGCCAAACCCGGAGGCCATCGCCAGGCCGGTTTTTAGCGGCAGATCGAGAATAAAGGCATTAATCGCGCCCGCGACCATTGAGCTGACGACAACCATAACGGCAACGATCATTCCCCGACGGTTCAGGACAATCTGTTTCAGCGTCATACCGTTATTTCGCAGCTGAATACCAATCAGGAACAGCAGGAAGATCAGGGTATATTCGCTGGCGTCCGTCGCGTGCTGCAAAAATGTCCATCCGGTAAGACCCAGAAGAAATCCAAGCACCACGACGCCGCAGAGCTTTAATGATTCCAGCGCCATTGCAATTCGGGAGGGAAGCTTTTCCTGGTGGTGATTATTTTTCCACGGAATAGCGCGTTCCAGCCACAGCAGGGCGGCAATATTGCAGAGCAAAATAACCACCATGGTGACCGCAGAATAATGCAGGATGGAAAGTAAATTTGTCGCCAGATTATCCAGGAAGGCCAGGCTGATCCCCATAAAGAACAGAATGACGTAAACAATCCAGCTGAGAAAACGGTTAATAAGCTTTAAGGCCGAATCATGACGCAGCGGAATAAGATAGCCCAAAATCAGGGGCAGCAGAATAATGAGGAGTCCTGAAAACATGAACAGCCGGTCCTTTTGAGTTTCTGTTAAGCGCCAGAGACACTACCCAATAAAGGCTGCTCAGTAAAGCGGCAAAAGAAAGCCGGGTGGCGGCTACGCCTTACCCGGCTTGTGTCTATGTGGGGGTGCGGCCTGTTGCCCTCACCCCGGCCCTCTCCCATGGGGAGAGGGAGGGAAAGATTAATCGCGTTTTTCCAGCAGAGAGCGGTACAGTACGCCGCCCAGAATACCGCCGACGATCGGCATCACCCAGAACAGCCACAGCTGCTCAAGCGCCCAGCCGCCCTGGAAAATGGCGACGGCGGTGCTGCGCGCCGGGTTAACGGAGGTGTTGGTCACCGGAATGGAGATCAGGTGGATCAGCGTCAGCGCCAGACCAATGGCGATGGGCGCGAAGCCTGCAGGCGCGTGTTTGTCGGTTGCACCGTGGATCACCAGCAGGAAGCCTGCGGTCAGTACAATTTCAATTACAATGGCAGAAAGCATAGAATAACCGCCCGGAGAGTGTTCGCCGAAGCCGTTAGAGGCGAAGCCGCTGGCCGCCGCGTCAAAGCCTGCTTTACCGCTGGCAATGACGTACAGCACGCCCGCCGCAATAATACCGCCAACCACCTGCGCCACGATGTAGCCAATAACCTCTTTCGCCGGGAAACGCCCGCCCGCCCATAAGCCTAATGTCACCGCCGGGTTAAAATGACCGCCGGAAATATGCCCCACGGCGAAAGCCATGGTTAATACGGTTAAGCCAAATGCCAGCGCGACGCCGACAAAACCAATACCTAATTCCGGGAATGCTGCTGCCAGAACGGCGCTACCGCAGCCACCAAATACCAGCCAGAATGTACCAAAGCATTCTGCTGCCAATTTTCTAAACATAACCACCTCAAAATAATTTTCCACGCGTTTTCCCGCGCGCGGGATATATCGCCATAAAGGGATGACGACTCAAAGAGCCCGTATTTTAAAAACCAACAACATCCCTTCGCCACTTAAATAAATTCGGTTAATTTGATTTAAGGCAATGTGATGTTAATCCTTGTTCAAATCAGCGGTAAATAGAGCATAGTTCAAATCCCGCAAGGGTGAATGTTCTGCTGTCGTGCCAGGGTTCCTGCCGCTATACTGCTGATAACTTAAAGGAAAAAGTGATCATTTCGCGGGGGATTTATGCTTCTCGAACGTGTGGAAATTGTCGGGTTTCGCGGTATTAACCGCCTGTCGCTGCAGCTGGAGCAGAACAACGTCCTGATCGGCGAGAACGCGTGGGGTAAGTCCAGCCTGCTTGATGCACTAACGCTGCTGCTTTCACCCGAAGACAATCTGTATCACTTCGTCCACGATGATTTCTGGTTCCCGCCCGGCGATATCGCGGGCCGCGAGAAGCACCTGCATATCATCCTGACGTTTCGTGAATCCGAACCCGGCCGTCACCGCGTGCGTCGCTTCCGCCCGCTGTCGCCCTGCTGGGTGCCCTGCGACGACGGTTTCCACCGGATTTTCTATCGGCTGGAAGGTGAGATGGCGGAAAACGAGGGGGTACTGACCCTGCGTGAATTCCTCGATGAGAAAGCCAACCCGATTCCGCTGGAGAATATCGACGATCTGGCGCGTCACCTTATCCGCCTGACGCCGGTGTTACGCCTGCGCGATGCGCGCTTTATGCGCCGTATTCGTAACGGCACCGTACCGAATATGCCGGAGGTGGAAGTCACCGCCCGCGAGCTGGATTTCCTGGCGCGAGAGCTGGTGTCGCGTCCGCAAAACCTCACCGATGGTCAAATTCGTCAGGGGCTGTCGGCGATGGTGCAACTGCTGGAGCACTATTTTTCCGAGCAGGGCACCTCGGAGTCGCGCCATCGTTTGATGCGCCGCCGTTCTCATGATGAACAGCGCAGCTGGCGCTATCTCGACATCATCAACCGGATGATCGACCGGCCCGGTGGGCGTACCCATCGGGTGATTTTGCTGGGGCTGTTTTCAACGCTTCTGCAGGCGAAGGGCACCGTGCGTCTTGACCGGGATGCCCGCCCGCTGCTGCTGGTGGAAGATCCGGAAACGCGCCTGCACCCCATCATGCTCTCCGTGGCGTGGCACCTGCTGAATCTGCTGCCGCTCCAGCGGATTACCACCACCAACTCCGGTGAGCTGCTCTCGCTGACGCCGGTGGAGCACATCTGCCGTCTGGTGCGCGAGTCCTCCCGCGTATCCGCGTACCGTCTCGGGCCCGGCGGGATGAACGCCGAAGATGGGCGGAGAATCGCGTTTCATATACGCTTTAATCGCGCCTCGTCGCTCTTCGCCCGCTGCTGGCTGCTGGTGGAAGGGGAAACGGAGACCTGGGTCATCAATGAACTGGCGCGCCAGTGCGGCCACCATTTTGATGCAGAAGGTATTAAGGTGATCGAATTTGCCCAGTCGGGATTAAAACCGCTGATAAAATTTGCCCGCCGAATGGGAATTGAATGGCATGTGCTGGTGGACGGCGACGAGGCGGGGAAAAAATATGCCTCAACCGTGCGCAGCCTGCTGAACAACGAGCGTGAAGAAGAACGGGATCATTTAACGATGCTGCCCGCGATGGACATGGAGCATTTTATGTACCGTCAGGGCTTTGACGACGTATTCCACCGCATTGCGATGGTGCCGGTCGACGTCCCGATGAACATGCGGCGCGTGATCGCCAAAGCGATTCACCGTTCGTCGAAACCGGACTTAGCCATTGAAGTGGCGACGGAAGCGGGAAGGCGGGGCGTAGAGGCGGTTCCGACCCTGCTGCGGAAAATGTTCTCCCGCGTGCTGTGGCTGGCACGCGGAAGGGCGGATTAACGTTCGGTCGCCTGTTTCACCTGCTGAATCAGGCTATCCAGCAGCGCGTAGCGGCGACGGTATTCGGCGCGTTTCTTGCTCGCGATCTCTTCTACGGGTTTACGCGGCATGGCAAGCGGCAGCATAAAGTGGCCGCTCTCCTGTTTTTCCCCACCGAGGGAACTCCAGAAGCCGTCGTAATCGGCCAGCAGTTTTCCCTCTTTTTTCTTGCGGTAGCGCCAGCTGCGATAAATATGGGTGGCATTACTGACGGCAACAATCTGCACGACCGGGAATGCGGCGCCGAACGTCATGGCGGCTTCAACCAGCAGGCGTTTCGGGAACAGACCGTGGCAGGCCTTCGTCGCTTTCTGGATCAGCTCATGGGGAACATGCGCTTTCGCGCCCTGCAAACCGCCGATGAACAGCGTCGATTTACCTTCAAACTGGCAGAGCGTAAAGGTTAGCTCCGCCAGCACCGTATTCTGAACGTCGCAGAAGGTGAGGGTGGCCTCTCCCTCTTTATCCAGGAACGCATCGGCACACAGGCGGACGGTAAATTGCTGTTCATCTTTCCCGGTTAAGGTCAGCAGCGTAGTCCCCTGTGTCGAAAGATAGCCCTTCAGGAGCGTGGCCGGGAGCTGGCGGCTCATGGCCTGATAGTGCCAGTTCAGGGATTCCAGCGCGTGCTGGCGATCCATCTTCACCGTCAGCCAGGGACGATGAAGCCGACACGGCAGACCGGGCTGCACCTGCAGCATCTGCATCAGACGCGGCTGCTTAGCGAGGTTTGTTAACAGGCGAGAGGTGCTCACGGGCGTCGCCAGAGAACGCAGCATGAACTTACGGCGATAGGCGGGGTTCTGCCATGCAAGGCCGGGCGCGATCTTGCCGAACGCCAGATTTTTGAAGAGCTGCCAGCCGGATGTCGGCTGCGTCAGGTTTGGAAGAGGTGTATCGACGATAGAAGACATGATAAATCCTGAGTCTTTTGGAATACCGCTATTTCAGCAGGGGAAATATCAACGTCTTGTAAACAAATTAGGGTGATTTCGGAGAACAGGGGTTTCGTTAAGGAGTCGTTTAGATAGAATCAACGTTTATTATTGCCAGAACATTTATTTGGAATATTTATGAACCTCAAGGGAAAACGCAGAACGCTGTTTCTGCTGCTGGCGCTGGTGATTGTAGCCGGTGGATTCTGGTTATGGCAGGTGCTTAACGCGCCTGTGCCGCAGTACCAGACGCTGATCGTTCGTCCGGGTGAACTGCAGCAAAATGTCCTTGCGACGGGCAAACTTGATGCGCTGCGCAAAGTTGACGTCGGCGCTCAGGTCAGCGGCCAGCTGAAAACGCTGTCGGTAGAGATTGGCGACAAGGTGAAAAAAGGCCAGCTGCTTGGCGTTATCGATCCCGAGCAGGCTGAGAACCAGATCCGCGAAGTGGAAGCGACGCTGATGGAGCTGCGCGCGCAGCGTGCGCAGGCGCAGGCAGAGCGTAACCTGGCGCAGGTAACGCTGACCCGCCAGCAGGCGCTGGCGAAAACCCAGGCTATCTCGAAACAGGATTTAGACACCGCCGCGACTGAACTGGCGGTGAAACAGGCGCAGATTGGCACGATCGACGCGCAAATCAAGCGTAATCAGGCCTCGCTGGATACGGCGAAAACCAATCTTGATTACACAAAAATCGTCGCGCCGATGGCCGGGGAAGTGACGCAAATTACCACGCTGCAGGGCCAGACGGTGATTGCCGCCCAGCAGGCGCCAAACATTCTGACGCTGGCGGACATGAGCACCATGCTGGTGAAGGCCCAGGTCTCCGAGGCGGACGTGATCCATCTTAAGCCGGGACAGAATGCCTGGTTTACCGTACTCGGCGATCCGCAGACCCGCTACGAGGGCGTGCTGAAAGACATTCTGCCGACGCCGGAAAAGGTTAACGACGCCATTTTCTACTATGCGCGTTTTGAAGTGCCAAACCCGAAGGGCGTGCTGCGCCTGGACATGACCGCGCAGGTGCACATCCAACTGACCGGCGTGAAGAACGTGCTGACCGTTCCGCTCTCCGCGCTGGGTGAATCCGCCGGGGACAATCGCTACAAGGTGAAAGTGCTGCGCAACGGTGAAACGCGCGAGCGCGAGGTGGTGATTGGCGCGCGCAACGACACCGACGTGGTGGTGGAGAAAGGGCTGGAAGAGGGCGAGGAGGTTGTTGTCAGCGAAAGCCTGCCCGGAGCCGCTAAATGACCGCGCTGCTTGAGCTGAAGGACATTCGTCGCAGCTATCCGTCCGGCGACGGCCCGGTGGAGGTGCTGAAAGGCATCTCCCTGAGCGTGGAGGCGGGCGAGATGGTAGCGATTGTCGGCGCATCGGGCTCCGGTAAATCGACGCTGATGAACATTCTCGGCTGTCTGGATAAACCCACCAGCGGTACGTACCGCGTGGCCGGGACGGACGTCTCGACGCTGGACGGCGACGCGCTGGCGAAGCTGCGCCGGGAACACTTTGGCTTTATCTTCCAGCGTTACCACTTGCTCTCTCACCTGAGCGCGGCGCAGAACGTGGAGGTTCCCGCAGTGTATGCGGGCGTTGAGCGGAAGAAACGCCTCGAGCGCGCGAAGGCGCTGTTAACGCGTCTGGGGCTGGCGGAGCGGGTGGAGTACCAGCCGTCGCAGCTGTCCGGCGGCCAGCAGCAGCGTGTGAGTATTGCCCGCGCCCTGATGAACGGCGGGCAGGTGATCCTCGCGGATGAACCAACCGGGGCGCTCGACAGCCACTCCGGCGAAGAGGTGATGGCGATTCTGCATCAGCTGCGCGATCAGGGCCACACGGTGATTATCGTTACCCACGATCCGCAGGTAGCGGCGCAGGCCGAACGGATTATAGAGATCCACGACGGCGAGCTGGTGAGCAACCCGCCGCCGCGTGAGTCCCGCGCGGCGGCACCGAAGGAAGCGCTGCCTGCGTCGACCGGCTGGGCGCAGTTCTCAAGCGGCTTTCGTGAAGCGCTGACCATGGCCTGGCTGGCGATGGCGGCCAACAAAATGCGCACCCTGCTGACCATGCTCGGCATCATTATCGGTATTGCCTCGGTGGTGTCGATTGTGGTGGTGGGCGACGCGGCCAAGCAGCTGGTGCTGGCGGATATCCGCGCCATCGGGACCAACACCATTGACGTCTATCCCGGCAAAGACTTCGGCGACGACGAGCCGCAGTATCAGCAGGCGCTCAAGTATGACGATCTGGCGGCGATTCAGAAGCAGCCGTGGGTGAACTCCGCCACGCCTGCGGTCTCGCAAAACCTCCGTCTGCGCTACGGCAATATCGACGTGGCGGCCAGCGCCAACGGCGTGAGCGGCGACTACTTCAACGTCTACGGCATGACCTTCAGCGAAGGCGCCACCTTCAACGCCGAGCAGCTGGCGGGGAGGGCGCAGGTGGTGGTGCTGGACGCCAACTCGCGCAGGCAGCTCTTCCCCAATAAAGCGAACGTGGTGGGCGAAGTGATCCTCGTCGGCAACATGCCTGCCACGGTCATTGGCGTGGCTGAAGAGAAGCAGTCGATGTTCGGCAGCAGCAAGATCCTGCGCGTCTGGCTGCCGTATACCACCATCTCCGGGCGGATTATGGGCCAGTCGTGGCTTAACTCCATCACCGTGCGCGTGAAGGAGGGCTACGACAGCGCGCTGGCGGAACAGCAGCTGGAACGGCTGTTAACGTTGCGCCACGGGAAGAAGGATTTCTTCACCTGGAATATGGACGGCCTCTTGAAAACGGCGGAAAAGACCACACGTACTCTTCAGCTGTTCCTGACGCTGGTGGCGGTGATCTCGCTGGTCGTTGGCGGTATCGGGGTGATGAATATCATGCTGGTGTCGGTAACTGAACGCACCCGGGAGATTGGCATCCGCATGGCGGTCGGGGCCAGGGCCAGCGACGTGCTTCAGCAGTTTTTAATTGAAGCGGTGCTGGTATGCCTGGTGGGCGGCGCGATGGGCATTGCGCTCTCGATGATGATTGCCTTTGCGCTCCAGCTCTTTTTACCCGGCTGGGAGATTGGCTTCTCGCCGATGGCGATACTCACCGCGTTTTTGTGTTCCACCTTTACCGGGATTTTGTTTGGCTGGCTGCCTGCGCGCAACGCGGCGCGGCTGGATCCGGTGGACGCGCTGGCTCGGGAATAACCCGAAAATAAAAATGCCAGCCGATCGGGCTGGCATTTTGACTGCGTGATGTACACAATAAAACAGAGAGCTATGCAACCGTTTCTGCTTCAACGGGTACGATTAGGCTTGCATGATTGCCTTTTGGTCCCTGGTGTACATCGAACCGGACGGACTGCCCGGCTTTGAGCGTCCTGTAACCATCCATCTGAATGGTGGAATAGTGAGCGAAGATATCTTCGCCGCCGCCTTCGGGGCAAATGAAGCCAAACCCCTTGGCGTTGTTGAACCACTTAACAGTACCCATTTCCATGCTTCGACATCCTTCGTAAATCTTATAAATTAAGATGGAATGAACCGGTGGTGGAGTGGGGGCTGTTCAAAACCTCGCCATCTCACGCTTGTACAATTTAGATAAACGAAAGACGTCGTCAAGCGTTTGGCGCTGGAGTTGGGACAATAATCAACCAAAGTTTGAAGCAGTTAACGCTATTGCAACAGTTTGTGACAGACATCGCGGATGACAGTAATAGATGATTGTTATCTAACATCTGAGGTAGATTCAAAGTGGTTATGCAAAATGGGTAAGACCAACGACTGGCTGGATTTTGACCAGCTGGCGGAAGATAAAGTGCGCGACGCGCTAAAACCGCCATCTATGTATAAAGTTATGTTAATGAACGATGATTACACGCCGATGGAATTTGTTATTGACGTGCTACAAAAGTTCTTTTCTTATGATGTAGAACGTGCAACGCAACTGATGCTTACCGTTCATTATCGTGGCAAAGCTATCTGCGGCATTTTTACCGCCGAAGTGGCGGAAACCAAAGTGGCGATGGTGAACGACTATGCGAGGGAGAACGAGCATCCGTTGCTGTGTACGCTGGAAAAGGCCTGATAAGGCATAAAATTGGGGGAGGTGCCTATGCTCAATCAAGAACTGGAACTCAGTTTAAACATGGCTTTCGCCAGAGCGCGTGAGCACCGACATGAGTTTATGACCGTCGAGCATTTACTGCTCGCACTGCTTAGCAACCCATCTGCCCGCGAAGCGCTGGAAGCCTGCTCCGTGGATCTGGTGGCGCTACGTCAGGAACTCGAAGCCTTCATCGAACAAACCACACCGGTGCTGCCCGCCAGTGAAGAGGAGCGCGACACGCAGCCGACGCTCAGCTTCCAGCGCGTGCTGCAGCGCGCGGTATTCCACGTCCAGTCTTCCGGACGTAGCGAAGTGACTGGCGCAAACGTCTTAGTCGCCATCTTCAGCGAGCAGGAGTCACAGGCTGCCTACCTGCTGCGCAAACACGAAGTCAGCCGCCTCGACGTGGTTAACTTTATTTCTCACGGAACGCGCAAAGACGAGCCTAACCAGGCATCGGATTCCAGCAATCAGGTCAATAACAATGAAGAGCAAGCAGGCGGGGAGGATCGTATGGAAAACTTCACCACCAACCTTAATCAGCTTGCTCGCGTTGGCGGCATCGACCCGCTGATTGGCCGCGATAAAGAGCTGGAGCGCGCGATTCAGGTGCTGTGCCGTCGCCGCAAGAACAACCCGCTGCTGGTGGGCGAGTCAGGCGTGGGTAAAACGGCGATTGCCGAAGGTCTTGCCTGGCGCATTGTGCAGGGCGACGTGCCGGAAGTGATTGCCGACTGCACCATCTATTCGCTGGATATTGGCTCGCTGCTGGCGGGCACTAAATACCGCGGTGATTTTGAAAAACGCTTCAAGGCGCTGTTAAAACAGCTGGAGCAGGACACCAACAGCATCCTGTTTATCGATGAGATCCACACCATCATCGGCGCAGGTGCGGCTTCTGGTGGTCAGGTGGATGCGGCAAACCTGATCAAACCGCTGCTTTCAAGCGGCAAGATCCGCGTGATGGGCTCCACGACGTACCAGGAGTTCAGCAACATTTTTGAGAAAGATCGCGCGCTGGCGCGTCGTTTCCAGAAAATCGACGTCACCGAGCCGTCGGTTGACGAAACGGTGCAGATCATCAACGGCCTGAAAACCAAGTACGAAGCGCACCACGACGTGCGTTACACCGCGAAAGCGGTGCGTGCGGCGGTGGAGCTGGCGGTGAAATACATCAACGACCGTCACCTGCCGGATAAGGCGATTGACGTGATTGATGAGGCCGGGGCGCGTGCGCGCCTGATGCCGGCCAGCAAGCGTAAGAAAACCGTTAACGTGGCGGATATCGAGTCCGTGGTCGCCCGCATCGCGCGTATTCCTGAGAAGAGCGTTTCTCAGAGCGATCGGGATACGCTGCGCACCCTCGGCAATCGCCTGAAAATGCTGGTCTTTGGTCAGGATAAAGCCATTGAGGCCTTAACCGAAGCGATCAAGATGGCCCGTGCCGGCCTGGGGCATGACCACAAGCCCGTTGGTTCCTTCCTGTTTGCCGGTCCGACCGGCGTGGGTAAAACCGAGGTGACGGTTCAGCTCTCCAAAGCGCTGGGCATTGAGCTGCTGCGCTTTGATATGTCCGAGTATATGGAGCGTCACACCGTCAGCCGTTTGATTGGTGCACCTCCGGGCTACGTGGGCTTTGACCAGGGCGGCCTGCTCACCGACGCGGTGATCAAGCATCCGCACGCGGTACTGCTGCTCGATGAAATCGAGAAAGCGCATCCGGACGTGTTCAACATCCTGTTGCAGGTGATGGACAACGGGACGCTGACCGATAACAACGGGCGCAAGGCGGACTTCCGCAACGTGGTGCTGGTGATGACCACTAACGCCGGGGTACGTGAAACCGAGCGCAAATCCATCGGCCTGATCCACCAGGATAACAGCACCGATGCGATGGAGGAGATCAAGAAGATCTTCACGCCGGAGTTCCGTAACCGTCTGGACAACATTATCTGGTTCGATCACCTGTCTACCGAAGTGATCCATCAGGTGGTGGATAAGTTCATCGTCGAGCTGCAGGTTCAGCTGGATCAGAAAGGTGTGTCGCTGGAAGTGAGCCAGGAGGCCCGCAACTGGCTGGCCGAGAAAGGCTACGACCGTGCGATGGGCGCCCGTCCGATGGCGCGCGTGATTCAGGACAACCTGAAGAAACCGCTGGCGAACGAGCTGCTGTTTGGCTCGCTGGTGGACGGCGGTCAGGTGACCGTGGCGCTGGATCAGGCGAAGAACGAGCTGACGTACGATTTCCAGAGTGCGGCGAAGCACAAGCCGGAAGCGGCTCACTGAGTTGTAAGGTAGGTCTTAAAAACCGGGCTATAGCCCGGTTTTTTTATGCCTGCTTTTCTCCCTATCCCCGTGGGAGAGGGCAGCAGGCCGCAGAGGAATTTTGCGAGGCGCTTTCCAGTTTCTTTCGAAGTCAGTTGCTGGATAAATCCACAGTAATAAAATGGCGGCGCACCTGCAAAATCAGGTGCCGGGATTGGCGTCCTGAAAGTGTGTGCACAGATAATCTTGCGTGCATAAAGGATCACATATGACTAATATTAATAGCTTCGCCCAACTCTACACCGAACTCTCCCTCAACCCCGATCTCCCAACCCTTGCAGAGCGCTGCCAACTGCTCACCGAAATCCTGCTGGATTGCAAATCACTTCCGCAAACGCAGCCCGTTTGCCGTTGTCTCGGAGCCTACCTGGAAGAGGTGAAATCCGGCCTCACAGAATCAATGCGTGATTTTCAGGTGGTGGAATTTGAGGAAGAAGCGGAACAACCGCGACAAAAAGAGTGGTTGCTTGAAGATACAGAAACGAAGTGTGATTACTGCCGGGCGTTGAATCATGTGCTGCTGGTGTCGCATTTTGACCGCGACATGCTGCCGCTTCTTACAGGACTGCTCCATGACATCACGCATTCTATGGTTGCAGATGTCGTTGCGCCTCAACGTGCAGAAACGGTAGTTCACATTATTTCCTGAATGTAGTTTGTGACGTCCGAAGTAGGCCCCTGACGCCACCGGCTAGACCCTTTTTTTTGATGATTACGTAACCTTTTGATTTATATAATGCGAATTTACGTACCAGAAAAAAGGGTTTTATGCAGGAAGTTGATTATTTTCTTTTCTAACAATAAGATGGCGTAGTTTCCTTTCAGTTCACTGCCGTACAGGCAGCTTAGAAATGTCACGCTGCACGGTTCCGCGCGGCGCTGGCGTTCACTGCCGTACAGGCAGCTTAGAAATGGTAGATTTCAGGCATGCCGCCCTCACCTACGTTCACTGCCGTACAGGCAGCTTAGAAA
>NZ_JADBQM010000012.1:167208-177335 GCF_014895895.1 Enterobacter cloacae complex sp. P14RS | reverse complement strand
GGCAGCTTAGAAAAGGACAACGTAATCAATGATTTTCCCCTGCTCGTTCACTGCCGTACAGGCAGCTTAGAAAAGCATCGAATCCAGCGGCGTGTTAGACGTGGCGTTCACTGCCGTACAGGCAGCTTAGAAATGTCATATCGCCAATACTGATTGATCGACTTTGTTCACTGCCGTACAGGCAGCTTAGAAAGTGAACAACATTGAGCTGAGGTTGCAGTTAATGTTCACTGCCGTACAGGCAGCTTAGAAAGTTCAATATCGCGTTCGATATCGCTGACATCGTGTTCACTGCCGTACAGGCAGCTTAGAAATCGAGCGTCATCGTTGGGGTTGATTTGGATTTGTTCACTGCCGTACAGGCAGCTTAGAAACGACGCGATTCAGGTCACCGGCACAAGTCAGTGTTCACTGCCGTACAGGCAGCTTAGAAACTGCGGAGCGGGGGGACCAACTTCTGAGGCGCGTTCACTGCCGTACAGGCAGCTTAGAAACGTGTCGGAAGAGGGACAGGGAAACGGGGCGTTGTTCACTGCCGTACAGTCAGCTTTGAAAGCCCCTCTGGGCTTTAATGCCGTGGAAATAGCGTTACTGTCCCATAGACAGTACAAGTAAACCCATTCCTCACAAATATTCATCTCGTCTATTTAAAACGAAATACCATCATCCACACGCTTTCCATTTGCAGATTAAATAAAAATCCCATTCAGGGGTTAATTATATTTCCGTGTATATATTATTTGTAAAAATAATACTTTTAAAAAAGGTTGTATTTTTGTTGAGTTATCACAGAAATTTCCATTCATTTGATATATATCACATTTGTATTTCTCTCATCTCCGATAACATATCCGCATTCATTACCTTGAAATAAAAGCCGTTGCTATGCCTGCAAACAGCGTTACCCCAACAGATTTAAAAACCATCCTGCATTCAAAACGCGCCAACATTTATTACCTGGAGAAATGCCGCATCCAGGTGAATGGTGGGCGTGTTGAATATGTCACCCAGGAAGGGAAAGAGTCTTTTTACTGGAATATTCCCATCGCGAATACCACGGCAGTGATGCTGGGAATGGGAACATCCGTTACGCAAATGGCAATGCGGGAGTTTGCCCGAGCTGGCGTGATGGTCGGTTTCTGTGGAACGGATGGCACACCGCTGTATTCTGCGAACGAGGTGGACATTGACGTCTCCTGGCTCAGCCCGCAAAGCGAATACCGTCCGACCGCATATTTACAAAACTGGGTCTCATTTTGGTTTGATGAAGAAAAACGTCTGCAGGCGGCAAAGCGGTTTCAATTTATCCGTTTACAGCAAATTGAAAAACAGTGGGAGAGGCTGCGAATACAGCGAGAAACGCCTTTTCAGCCTGATAAGGTCGTGCTGGAGGCTACTCTGGAGCGGGCCAGAACGGGTATGGAAAACGCACAGGATCACACCTCGCTGATGCTCCAGGAAGCGCAGCTAACAAAATCGCTCTACAAACTGACCAGCCAGACGGTGGGATATGGCACCTTTACCCGCGCCAAACGGGGAGGCGGGTCGGATATGGCCAACCGTTTTCTCGATCAGGGCAACTATCTGGCCTACGGGCTGGCGGCCGTCGCGGCATGGGTCACAGGCATTCCTCACGGCCTGGCGGTCATGCACGGAAAAACCCGACGCGGCGGGCTGGTTTTTGATATTGCCGATTTAATCAAAGACGCCCTCGTTATGCCGCAGGCCTTTATTGCGGCGATGGAGGGTGAGGATAATCAACAGTTTCGTCAGCGCTGCATCAACGCGTTTCAACAGTCTGATGCGCTGGATGTGATGATCGCCACCTTGCAGGACACCTCGCAATCGCTGGCAGGTGTCGCAAAATGAATGTGCTGATTATCTCTCGGTGTACCAAACGTGCGCGCGAGCAAAGCTGCCGGATTATCGATCAGTTTGCTGAGCGCACGGGTGATGCGGCGTGGCAGACGACGATTACGATGGAAGGCGTCGTCACGCTGCGCAAGCTGCTGCGTAAAACGGCCCGTCGTAACACCGCCGTGGCCTGCCACTGGCTGAAAAAAAACGGTCAAACCGAACTGCTGTGGATAGTCGGAAACATGCGTCGCTTTAACGCACAGGGGCGCGTGCCAACGAATCGCACGACGCTACAAGTTATTCGCAACGACGGTGAACACCGCTGGCAAAGCGCGGAAAGCATCGCCTTGCTGGCGGCGATCGCCGGGCTGTTTCATGATTTTGGTAAAGCGGGGATGTGCTTCCAGCAGACGCTTAAGGGGGAGAGTCAGCACGTTTGCCAGCCGTATCGCCATGAGTGGATCTCGGTTCGTCTGTTCGAGGCGTTTGTAGGTGAGCGTAGTGATGAACAGTGGCTGGCATCGTTAACGCAGCTTAAGGCCGCTGACGAAAAAGCCATGCTGAAAGCGCTGAAGATGGACAGCGCAGAGTGGAGCAATAGCCCGCTCGAAAAATTGCCCCCGGTGGCGAGGGTGGTGGCGTGGCTAATTCTATCGCACCACCGTTTACCTCAACCGCACCCGGCAAAGACCTCTTTACTCTACAGCGAAGGCTGGTTTGAGAAACAGCTGAATGCAGACTGGAACGCGCTTAATCATAAATCTACCGAAAAACATCAGTGGAAAGAGCGTGATTTTAAAAATGTCTGGAAACTCCCCCACGGAACGCCGCTAAAGAGTCAAACCTGGCGCGAGAAGGCCCGGCAAATTGGTAAACGCATCCGGAACCTGCCTGCGCTGCTTCACGCGGGATCGCTGGATAATCTCTTCACCCTCCATCTTGCCCGCGTGTCGCTGATGCTGGCCGATCACGTGTACTCCTCACAACCCGCTTATTCAGGATGGCAGGACGATGCCATCCCGTGCTGGGCCAACAGCGACCGCCAGTCCGGGCAGCTTAAGCAAAAACTGGATGAGCACAATGTCGGTGTCGCGCATCAGGCGCTATTGATGGGGCGTTCTCTTCCTGCGTTGCGCCGTTCATTGCCCGCCATCGCCCGGCATAAAACGTTTCGGGAAAGGGCGAAAGAAGAGCGTTTTGACTGGCAGAACAAGGCCTGGGATGTCGCCTCTTCCCTGCGCGAGAAAAGTGCAGAGCAGGGCTTCTTCGGCATCAATATGGCCTCGACCGGATGCGGTAAAACCTTTGCCAATGCCCGAATTATGTACGCGCTGGCAGATGAGCAGGCGGGATGTCGTTTCAGCGTGGCGCTGGGGTTACGCACGCTGACGCTGCAAACGGGGCAGGCTTTGCAGTCGCGCCTGGGGCTGGATGACGACACGCTGGCCGTGGTGACCGGTGCCGCAGCCGTGAAGGAGTTGTATCAGGGCAATGATACCGAAGATATCAGTAGCGCCAGCGACGAAGCGTTCTTCGCCAGCCATCATTACGTGCATTATGAAGGGGCGACCAGTAGCGGGATCGCGCAGCAATGGCTGGCGAAAGAACCGGCGCTAAACCGTCTGGTCAGTGCCCCGGTGCTGGTGACAACCATCGATCACCTGATGCCTGCCACGGAAGGCGTGCGCGGCGGCAGGCAGATCCCCGCCATGCTGCGCCTGCTGACCAGCGACCTGGTGCTTGACGAGCCTGATGATTTTGACGTTGATGATTTGCACGCCCTTTGTCGGCTGGTGAACTGGGCGGGCATGCTCGGCTCTCGCGTGCTGCTCTCCTCCGCAACGCTGCCCCCTGCATTAACGGAAGCGCTGTTTGAAGCCTATCGGGAAGGGCGTAAAGCCTGGCAGGCGGCGTGCGTTCAGTCGGACAGACCGACGAGTATCTGTTGCGCCTGGTTTGATGAATACGGCGCGCAGTCGCAGGATGTGGCCGAAGATGCCCAGTTTCGTCAGGCGCATGACGATTTTGTCAGGCAGCGGATTAAACGTCTGCCAGACCAGCCCCGGCTTCGCCTGGGGAAACTGGCTGCCGTGGAGCCACAGTCTTCAAGGTCGGCAGATGTCATCTCCGCGCTGGCACAGACGCTACACCAGCAAATTATCGCGCTGCACGACGATCATCACAGCACGCACAAAAGCGGCAAAACCGTGTCGTTTGGTCTGGTGAGGATGGCGAACATCAACCCGCTGGTTGCCGTCGCGCAGGCGCTGATGGCATTACCTTCTCCGGAGAATTACCGCATTCATTATTGCGTGTACCACAGCCAGCACCCGCTGGCGGTGCGTGCGGCGATTGAAAAACGACTCGATGCCGCGTTCGCGCGGCACAAACCGGAGCGGATCTGGCAGTTGCCTGACGTTAAGCAGGCGCTGACGTCACCGGAACAGCATCATCTCTTTGTCGTGCTCGGCACATCCGTTCTGGAAGTCGGGCGCGATTTTGATGCCGACTGGGGGATTATCGAGCCGAGTTCGATGCGTTCACTTATTCAGTTTGCGGGGCGTATTCAGCGGCATCGTCAGATCGTGCCTGAGAGCGAAAACCTTGTGATCCTGGAACGCAACGTTCGTGCGCTTCGCGGAGAAAAGATCGCCTACTGCCGACCCGGTTTTGAAACTGAACATCATCTTCTGCCTCACCACGATCTCAATGAGCTGCTCAGCGAAGAGGGCTATCGCACGCTGAATGCGATCCCGCGCATCGTTGAAAACCTGCCCGGCAATGCGCTGGCGACGCTGGAGCACGCCCGGTTGCGAGCCGCATTGTTGGATGGCGGCGAACGGTCAGATGCGGTTGCCGCGTCGTGGTGGCGGCTGCCGCTGACGTGGAACGGTGAGTTGCAGCGGCGGACGCCGTTTCGCCGCTCGTCGCCGCAGGACACTTTCTTTTTAAGCATGAAAGACGAAGGTGAGCAACCTGAGTTTTGCCTGATGCAGGAAAACGGGGTGTTAAAGCCTGCGGGACGGTTTTGCGAGAAGACCTTATCGATGGCTCACGGCGTAGAGCCGTGGATGGCGATTGATTATGGCGAGGTATTACAGGCGCTGGCCGAGACAAGACAGATGGAGCTGGCCGCGGTATCGCGACGGTATGGCGAAATCACATTGAGGATCAGCAGGGAGGAGGAGACAGAGCAATGGCTATTTCACCCGGTGTTGGGTGTGTTCAGGGAATATCGATAAGGAGCCAGGAGCGAGTATGTCAGTTGAAGCACTAAGCGTTTTCATCGCTGAGTACATTGCCGGACGACGGCAAACAAAGCTGGAAGCATTTGATAAAGAGGCCGCAAAGCGCAGCGATACAGATAGCGCAACGCTTGCGGCAGAACGCCGGGATCTGGAGCTTCGCTATGAACCGAAAGCCTGGCTGACGGATGCCGCGAAGCGAGCCGGACAAATTAACCTCGTGACCCATGCGGCGAAATTTACCCACGGGGATTCAAAAAGCAGCAGTATCTACAGCGAGGCAGTGGCGCTGGAAGGGTATCTCAGCACCGCTGCGTTGTCAGGTCTGGAACCGGATGCCGTGGGAAACGCCGCGGCGCTGGACGTCGCGAAATTACTGCAAACGCGGGTTGAAGGCGGTGACTCCCTTCTGGCAAGCCTGAAACGTGGCGATCGCGCTGCGCTGGCCGCTTTTACCGATGACGCAAACCAACTGGATGAATGGATTGCGGGATTTTCCCGTGCCTTAACGCCCGGAGAGCCCGCTTCACACAAGCTGGCTAAACAGGGCTATTTCCCGGTAGGTGAAAATTACCATCTGCTGAGCCCGTTATTTGCCACCTCGCTTGTTCACGCCATGCATCAGAAAATGATTGCCTTCCGTTTTGGCGACGATGTTAAAGCCATCTGGAAAGCGCGCCGGGAGAAAACCTGGCATCCCACTCCGCTGACGCTTTTCCCGGATTCAGCGGAAATACACTTTGGTGGCACCAAACCGCAAAACATTTCCTATCTCAACAGTGTCCGCGGCGGGCGTAGCTGGCTGCTTGCCTGTCAGCCGCCGCAGTGGAAAAGAGCAGACAAGCCGCCGACGACGTTACGTTCTATTTTCACTTCAGGTGGTCAGTTTGATCGACGTGCAAACAGCACTGTTCAACTGCTTGTGTCTTTACTGACCAGAACCGGTGATTACACCAACGTCCGTATTCGCGAAGCGCGTGATAAATACATTGATGCGCTTATCGATCTGCTGTTTGTGGTGGCGTCAGAACTACAGCGTGATACGTGGCAAAACTGGACGCTCTCGTGCGACCGATTAGTCACTCATCAACAACTCTGGCTCGATCCCTGGCGCACCAAAACCGATGAGGCTTTTCGGCTCGAGCGGGATATAGACGACTGGCAGGTTAGCGTCGCGACAGATTTTGCCCTGTGGCTTAACGCGCGTCTGAGCAAGGCGTTGAAGGACCTGGGGTATGTGGAACAGCGTGAATGGCAAACCCGTGAGCGTTTACGCAATAACCTGCGTGAGATGGAAAAAAGTATCCGGGAGGCGCTGAAATGAGTTCCTTGATCCTGCTTCGCCGTATCAGCGTCGAAAACGCCAACGCGATTGCTGGCCTGACTTACGGTTTCCCCGCCATTACCCATTTCCTGGGATTTGCCCATGCGCTGTCGCGCAGGTTGACCGAAACGCACGGGCTGCGCATTGATGGCTGTGCCGTGGTCAGCCACGAACAACAGATCCATGCTCACACGTCTGGCCGCGATTATCAGTTTGCCCTGACCCGCAATCCGCTTACACGGGACGCGAAAACGGCCTCCTTTAACGAAGAGGGGCGCATGCATATGACGGTTTCGCTGCTGCTCGAGTGTCACGGGGAAATCCCCAACGGTGAATACGGGCAGCGCGATCTGGCCGAGTTTCTGTCTCAGGTGTGCCCTACGCTCCGGCTGGCCGGAGGAATCATCGTGGATATCCAGAATATTTCCGTTATGGCGATGCCTGCCAGCGCTCAGGAGATGGGCCGATTACAGTGGCAACTGATGCCGGGCTTTGCTTTACGCGACCGAAGTAGCTGGCTGGGCGAACATCATCAAATGCTTCTTGAAAACGATCCTAACGCCACGCTGCTTGACGCCTGGCTGGATTTTGCTGCGCTAAAAATACAGGCCGAAACGCCGGAAGACGGCAACATACGCGAAGGTGAACCGGCCAACTGGCATGTTGTTCCCAAACCCAATTCCGGTTATCTGGTGCCATTAATGACCGGCTACCAGCGTATCTCTGAACTCTACGCCCCCGGCGTCGTGGCAAACGCGCGCGATGCAGAAACGCCCTTTGCATTTACCGAAGCGGTGTATGGCGTGGGCGAGTGGTGCGGTCTGCACCGTATTCGGTCACTGGACGAGATTTTCTGGCGTTATCGCACGACGGAAACAGGCTACTACTGTCAGGGCGCGGGCGCGCCAGTGACAACTGAACATCTTAATTAAAAAGGACTTATCTATGGCAAAGGCTCCAACGGCCGTTAAAACGGCATCCGTACTGGCATTTGAACGTAAGCTGGCAACCTCGGATGCGGTGATGTATTCCGGAAGCTGGCAGGGCAAGCAGTGGCAACCGATCCGTATACAGGAAAAAGCGGTCCGCGGTACGATTTCGAACCGCCTGAAAAATGCCCTGACCAACGATCCGGCTAAACTGGATGCCGAGATCCAGAAAGCGAACCTGCAGCGTGTGGATGTGGCGGCGCTTCCTGCCGATGCAGACACCCTGAAGGTGAAGTTTACCCTACGCGTGCTGGGTAACCTGTCGACGCCATCAGTGTGTAACGATCGCGCCTATCAGGATGAACTTCAGCAGGTTATCGACGGCTATATCATTGAACACGGTTTTGCAGAACTGGCGCGCCGCTATGCAACTAACCTGGCGAACGGACGTTTTTTATGGCGTAACCGCGTCGGTGCAGAAAAAATTATCGTGACCGTGACGGGCAGTAAGTCGTGGACGTTTGATGCGTACAGTTATGCGCTGCGAGATTTTTCTGCCAGCGACGAGAGCCTAAACGCACTGGCCCAGGAAATCGAAAAAGGGCTTAGCGGCGAAGGTTTTGTGCTGTTGAACGTCGAAGCGCAGGTGCTACTCGGTGCCGGACAGGAGATCTTCCCGTCGCAGGAACTGGTGCTGGACAGCAACAGCAGCAAGAGCCGCCTGTTGTATCAGGTAGACAGCGTTGCGGGCATGCATTCGCAGAAAATCGGTAATGCCATTCGAACTATCGATACCTGGCACCCTCAGGTAGATGCGCTGGGCGCTATTGCCGTTGAGCCGTACGGCTCAGTCACCAGTCGCGGTGTGGCTTGTCGTCAGCCAAAAGAGAAAATGGACTTCTATACCTTGCTGGACAACTGGGTGACGAAGGGCCAAAAGCCTGACGTTGAACAGCAGCATTATGTGATGGCCGTGCTGATCCGCGGCGGCGTCTTCGGTGAGAAGGGCGAGTAAGGAGTGGTTATGGATCACTATCTAGAGATCCGCGTCCTGCCCGACCCGGAGTTCAGCGAGGAGATGCTGATGGCCGCGCTGATGGCTAAACTGCATCGTGCGCTGGGACAGCGGGGGCTGGGGGATATTGGTATCAGCTTCCCTGCACATGGCATAAAGCCCGGCGCGATGTTACGCCTGCACGGTTCGCAACAGGCGTTAAGCGAGCTCGACTCCCTGGCATGGCGAAAGGGACTAAGCGATTACTGCCTGTGCACGGCGATACAACCCGTTCCAGAGTTAAAGCAATGGCGATGCGTGTCCCGTGTGCAGGTGAAAAGCAGCGCGCAGCGGCTTATGCGCCGTTCGGTAAAAAAAGGATGGATCACTGAGGAAGAGGCGCAGCAGCGCCTATTAAAAATGGAAGAGGCGCGGACTGATTTGCCCTGGCTTAATTTACGTAGCCTCTCTACAGGTCAGTCTTTCAGGCTTTTTATTCGTCATGGTGAGTTGCTTCCTGCACCCGTGGATGGACGCTTTTCAACCTACGGGATGAGCGCGACAGCGACAGTTCCCTGGTTCTGAGAAAACACAGCCGCATCAGCGTTCAGGGTGCGGTTTTTTCTGCGAGACGGGTATCAAAAATAAAGGGCATCTGCTGAACAGAACTGAGCGCCGTGTGGAATGCGGGATGTAAGGGGTTAAGGATGGCATTGTTTTCATATGGAATGATGCAGGAAGGTAAGATGAGGGCGAGGGCACTGTTAGCCTGTAACCATCCGGTTCCCAGATCCATCGTCGATATCGGTGCCGGATTTTCCTGCCAGTCCTCGGGGAGCCAGGCTTTATCCAGGTAATCAATCTGGTCATCCGGGATATCAATGCTGAAAAGCTGGTACTGATTCAACACGATATCTTTTCTGACGTGCACCAAAATCTCCAGTGAGGCCAGCGAGATGGACGTGGACACATATACGGCGGGATGCCCTTTATGATTCCAGCGACCGCCGTACTGATTTGCTCCGCTTCCACTCCACGCTTCGCTGGCGTAGCGTCCCGTCACCAGCCGATAAAAAATCATGCAAACACTCCGTGTTCCAGACGACCAATCAAATCGGTGACTTCCAGTGCACCGGTTTCCGTAGCGATCAGGTCAACAGGCGCAACATTGCCAAGCCCGCGCACCGGCGACTGAAGCCAGTTCCATGCTTCTTCTTTACTGCCAAAATAGTCGACGGCCGCATCCAGCACCCGAACAAAACGGGCTACGCGTTCGCTCTCATCCGGCGTCAGCGTCCGTCCCGCGCTTTTGCGGCGGGCCACGTTACGTTCGTTAATCCCGGTAACGCGTAAAATGTCCGCTTTCGACATGGCCGTCCATTCATGAATATTGTCGAGTACGCTGACGGGCAATCCCTGGTTGAGAAATTCTATCAGCCGCATACCTCTGTTCGCGGGTAAACCGGCGTAGCGCCAAAGTGCGTTATCAGCAGGTTTCTTGGCGGGGATCCAGGTTCTCATGTTACCTCCTGATTACTGTCATTTGTCATGGTTAAGTATAGCCATTTGTCAGATGGAGTGGAATGGGGATTTTTTGTGCAGGGTGGTTTGTGAGAAGAACGATGTTTTGACCCTAATTTTTAACGGTTGTGTAATTTATTGATTTTAAATGAGTATTTTTGGTGGATAAAAAAGAGGGTCAGAGAAGGTTTTTTAGCTTTTTTTGTATGCAAATCAGAAGGGTGTGGAGATATTATTTCAGTGCACTGCCGTACAGG
>NZ_JADBQM010000012.1:0-166832 GCF_014895895.1 Enterobacter cloacae complex sp. P14RS | reverse complement strand
TACAGGCAGCTTAGAAATTAACGAGAGCGACGATTTCCCCGATCGAGACGGTGCACTGCCGTACAGACAGCTTAGAAATTCAATCGAATTAACCGACAGTACCGGGAGTAGTGCACTGCCGCACACGCAGCTCAGCAAAATAGAAAATAAGGCCTAACAGTCGTCGCACCGTGCACTGTCGAACAGACAGCCCTGAAGCTGGAACGAACGGCTAAATAATTGTTCAAATAATCAACAGCACCACTAAAAAATAAGGCCGGGAATATCCCGGCCTTATTTAATATTCATCTGCCATTACAGGCGAAAAAATTAGCGACTACGGAAGACAATGCGGCCTTTGCTCAGGTCGTACGGGGTCAGTTCAACAGTCACTTTGTCGCCCGTCAAAATGCGGATGTAGTTTTTGCGCATTTTACCGGAGATGTGCGCAGTTACCACGTGACCGTTTTCCAGCTCTACGCGAAACATGGTATTAGGCAACGTATCAAGTACGGTACCCTGCATTTCAATATTGTCTTCTTTGGCCATCTAATCCTCTGGGGTATCACTACCAAGTTTTGAACCGGCAAGATAATGCCGAAATTCATCAATTAAGTAAAGAATTGCGCGATTAAAACGCAGCAAAACAGTTTCGGCGCATTGCCCAAGCGTCACGGTACAACCGAACAGGAAGCGCATTCGTAAAGGGGAGACAACAGGATAAACGTCAGGACGTTATCTGAAGCGAGGGTCCCAAACGGCGGCGGGGCAACAGGCAGAAGCTACTCTGCGGCATAATTATAACACCCTCACAAAAAATATGCGGAAAACATTTAAGCATTGGGCATAAAGAGCGTTCTGGGGATCCAGAAGTCGCGCGGGAGCTTCTCCTGACGGCAGGCGTCAAGATGCTCAATATACTGTCGTCGCGGGATGTCAACTGCACCGAGAGAGGCCGTGTGCTCGTTGAGCACCTGACAATCGATCAGGCGTCCGCCGCGCTGGGCAAAGGCCTCGCAGAAGACCAGCAGCGCGGTTTTCGAGGCGTTGACCGCACGGGAGAACATCGATTCGCCGCAAAACAGCGTCCCTTGCGCCACGCCGTACATGCCGCCAACCAGTTCCCCCTTTTCCCAGACCTCAATGGAGTGGGCGTAGCCAAGCTCATGGAGCTGGTGATAGGCGTTGACGATATCGCGGGTGATCCACGTCCCTTCATGGCGATCTTCGGCACAGCCTTCTATCACCTGCCCAAATGCGTGATTCAGCGTGACGCGATACGGGGATTTAGCATGAAAACGCTTCATGCTGCGGCTCAGATGGAACTGCGCTGGCCACAGCACGGCGCGCGGGTCGGGAGACCACCATAAAATCGGGTCGCCGGGAGAAAACCACGGGAAGATGCCGCGCTGGTAGGCCATTAATAGCCGCGCAGGGCTAAGGTCACCGCCAAGGGCCAGCAGCCCGTTGGGCTCACGCAGCGCTCCCTCCGGCGAAGGAAACGCGATGTTATGACGAGAAAGCTGGACCAGGCGCATGACAGCAAAACTCCAGTACGCGAGTGAGGACGCTACAAATATAGTCTACAGACGCTGTTTGAACTGGTAGTAGCGACCCTGTTTCGCCAACAGCTCTGCGTGACTACCTTGCTCAATAATGTGTCCGTTGTCCATCACAATTATCCGATCAAAACTTGCCAGCCCGCGCAGGCGGTGCGTCACCATCAGGACGGTTTTTCCTGCCATAACGTTTGCCAGTAAATCAAGGATTTGACTTTCGGTTGTCGCATCAAGCCCTTCTGTAGGTTCGTCGAGCAGCATCAGAGGTGCATCATGCAGCAGCGCACGCGCAATGGCCAGACGGCGCAGCTCTCCGCCGGAAAGCTGACGACCGCCTTCTCCCAGCCAGCTGTTCAGTCCTTCGTCCTCAAGCAGCTTTTGCAGTCCGACCTGCTCCAGTACGGCGCGAAGATCATCGTCCGAAGCCTCTGGCGCGGCCAGCAGCAGGTTATCGCGCAGGGTGGCGCTAAACAGATGCACGCGCTGTGGAACAACGCTCACGGTCTTGCGCAGGGCCTGCTCGCTGAAATCAGTCAGCAACGTGTTATTAAAACGAATCTGACCGTGCTGTGGATCCCAGGCGCGGGTCAGCAGCTGCAGCAACGTCGACTTACCGCAGCCGGTACGGCCGAGGATCGCAATCCGCTGCCCTGCATTAACGGAAAGATTGATACCTTCCAGCGCGTTCTGCGCCTGTTTGTCATAGGCGAAGGTCACGTTATCAAGCGTCAGCGCCACCTGCTCAGGCACGGTGGTTTGCCCGGCACTGAACGTGACTTCAGGCTCCTGTTCGGCAATCTGAGTGATGCGCAGGGCAGAGGCGATCACCTGTCCAAGATGCTGGAAAGCGCCCGTCACCGGGGCCAGTGCCTCAAATGCGGCCAGCGCGCAGAAAACAAAGAGGGCAATAAGAGGGCCTGGCTGGGTATTACCGCCAATCCCGCCGGATGCCAGCCACAGCATGGCGATCACCGCCACGCCGCCGATTAACACCATCAGCGCCTGCGAGAAGGCCGTCAGTTCCGACTGGCGGCGCTGGGCTTCATGCCAGTTCAGCTCCGTACTTTCCATTCGGGCACGGTAGCGCTTGCTGGCACCAAAAATGGTCAGCTCCGCCTGGCCCTGAAGCCAGGAGGTCAGCTGCTGGCGGTAATCCCCGCGCAGCCGCGTCAGGTTTTCCCCGGTGGATTTTCCGGCGCGGTAAAAGAGCGGCGGCAGAATGATAAGCGTCAGCAGCATGATCCCGCCCAGCGTCAGCGCAACGGGAACATCCAGAACGGACAGCCCCAGCGTAACTACCACAATCACCACAAACGCGCCCACTATCGGGGAGATCACCCGCAGGTAAAGGTGGTCCAGCGTGTCGACATCCGCAACGACACGGTTCAGTAATTCGCCCTGGCGAAAACGCGCCAGCCCGGCAGGGGAGAGGGGAAGCAGTTTGCTGAAGGTGTAAATGCGCAGGTGCTGCAGGACGCGGAACGTCGCGTCGTGGCTGACCAGCCGCTCGAAATAGCGTCCGGCAGTACGGGTAATGGCGGTACCTCGCACGCCTGCCGCCGGCAGCATATAGTTGAAGCTGTATAATCCGGCGAACCCAGCTACGGCGGAGGCCGACAGGAACCAGCCGGAAAGCGTGAGCAGGCCGATGCTGGCAAGCAGCGTGACAATCGCCAGCACGATCCCCAGCGTCAGCATCCACTTGTGGCGTTTATAGAGCGCAAGATAAGGCAGCAGAGCACGCATCAGATGTCCTCCTGACGGTTCGCCAGCAGGGCGGCGAACGGCCCCTGCGCGGCAACAAGAGCGGCGTAATTGCCTTGCTCAACAATATGACCGTTTTCCATCACCCAGATCTCATCCCAGTCAGCAATGCCTTCCAGCTGATGGGTAACCATCAGGGTGGTTTGCTGCAGGGAAGCGGCGCTCAGGGCCGCCATGACGCGCTGCTCGCTGTGTGAATCCAGGCTGGCAGCAGGCTCATCAAGCAGCATCAGCTGGCACGGGTTCAGCAGCGCACGGGCGACGGCCACGCGCTGTGCCTGGCCGACAGACAGCCCGGCAGACTGATCGCCTACCACGGTATCGACACCCTGCGGGAGAAGCGGCAGAAATTCACTGACCCACGCGCGGTCGAGAACGGACTGCAGTTCATCTTCACGAGCATCCGGGCGTGCCAGGAGCACGTTTTCGCGCAGCGTGGAAGCAGGTAGCTGAGGGTTTTGTCCGACCCAACTGAGCTGCTTACGCCAGGCGTCGGGATCGAGATTACGCAGTTCAGTTTTGTTTATCCGCAGTGAACCGGTGTAGGCCATAAAACCGGATAACGCATTCAGCAGAGAACTCTTCCCTGAACCGCTGGTGCCGACCAGCACCACGCGTTTCCCAGCGGGCAGGCTAAAGTTCAGCGGGCCAGCCAGTACTTTTCCTTCCGGCGAGAGAATGCAGAAATCGCTCGCGTCGACGGTTACCGGCTCTTTAGCGTTCAGCGCCACGTCACCGCGCTCCGGGTGCGCCAGCGGCGTCTCCAGGAAGGTTTTCAGGCTGTCGGCCGCGCCAACGGCCTGCGCTTTAGCATGATAGAAGGTCCCCAGGTCGCGAAGCGGCTGGAAAAACTCCGGAGCCAGGATGAGCGCGAGGAAACCGGCAGAGAGGGTCACCGCCGTGCCGTAGTGGCCGAAATCCAGCGCGCCGAGATAGGAGAAACCGAAATAAACCGCCACGAGGGCAATCGATAGCGAGGTAAAGAATTCCAGCACGCCGGACGAGAGGAACGCCAGGCGTAACACTTCCATCGTGCGCTGGCGGAAGTCCTGTGATGCCAGGCGAATGTTCTCGGTTTCCGCTTCACCGCGACCAAAAATACGCAGGGTTTCCATCCCGCGCAGACGATCGAGGAAATGTCCGCTCAGCCGGCCCAGCGCCAGGAAGTTGCGGCGGTTGGCATCAGCCGCACCCATGCCGACCATCGCCATAAATAGCGGGATCAGCGGAGCGGTCCCCAGCAGGATCAGCGCCGCCACCCAGTTAACCGGGAAGATGGCAATAACAATCAACAGCGGCACAAAAACCGCCAGCGCCATCTGCGGAAGATAGCGCGCGTAGTAATCGTGCATATCGTCGATCTGCTCAAGGATCAGCGTCGCCCAGCTTCCGGCCGGTTTACCCTGGATCCACGCGGGCCCGGCTTCCTGCAGGCGGTCGAGCACCTGACGACGGATCTCGTAGCGTATATGCTGCCCGGCGTGGAAGCCGACACGTTCACGCAGCCACACCACCCAGGCGCGCAGGACAAAAACCAGGATCAGAACAATAAAGGGCAGCAGGAGCGCTTCGCGGGGAATGTTCTCCATGATCATGTGATTAAGAATGCGGGCCAGCAGCCATGCCTGGGCAACAATCAACAGACCGCTAACGAACCCCAGAAGACGGGAGATCGTAAGCCAGCGGCGGGAAATAACGCTTTGCTGTTTCAGCCAGCGTGTTAACTCTTGTTGACGGGTTTTTTCCATTGCGTATTTTGCAGGTGACGTTATAAGAAATTAGACATCTGCATGTTACACGCGAGCAAAAATAAAGGCGACCTGTGGCCGCCTTTATTTACGTTTGTTACTGACTTGTAAAGGTTATTTACCTTGTTCAGCCAGTCCGTCGAGGTAGCGTTCAGCATCCAGCGCGGCCATACAGCCGGTGCCCGCAGAGGTGATCGCCTGACGATAAATATGGTCCATCACGTCACCGGCAGCGAACACGCCCGGGATGCTGGTCTGGGTCGCGTTACCGTGAATGCCGGACTGCACTTTGATATAGCCGTTTTCCAGCTCCAGCTGGCCTTCGAAGATCGCGGTGTTCGGGCTGTGGCCGATTGCCACAAACAGGCCCGCCACTTCCAGCGTTTCGACGTTATCGGTGTTCTGGGTATCACGAATGCGCAGACCCGCAACGCCCATCTGATCGCCGGTGACTTCCTCCAGGGTACGGTTGGTGTGCAGCACGATGTTGCCGCTCGCCACTTTATCCATCAGGCGCTTAATGAGGATCTTCTCGGCGCGGAAGGTGTCACGACGGTGGATCAGATGCACTTCAGAGGCTATGTTCGCCAGGTACAGCGCCTCTTCCACCGCGGTATTACCGCCGCCGATAACCGCGACTTTCTGGTTACGGTAGAAGAAACCGTCGCAGGTCGCACAGGCAGAGACGCCGCGGCCTTTGAACGCTTCTTCAGACGGCAGGCCGAGATAACGGGCAGAGGCGCCGGTGGCAATGATTAGCGCATCGCAGGTGTATTCACCGCTGTCACCCGTCAGGCGGAACGGACGGTTCTGCAAATCCACTTTATTAATGTGGTCGAACAGGATTTCGGTTTCGAATTTGGCGGCATGCTCGTGCATGCGTTCCATCAGCAGCGGCCCGGTCAGATCGTTCGGGTCGCCCGGCCAGTTTTCCACTTCCGTGGTGGTGGTCAACTGACCGCCTTTTTCCATGCCGGTGATCAGTACCGGCTGCAGGTTTGCGCGTGCAGCATAGACCGCCGCGGTATATCCCGCAGGTCCAGAACCAAGGATTAACAACTTACTGTGTTTGGTCGTGCCCATGAGATCCCCATTGTTGTTGGCAGGCAATGGGCTGGATTGTAGGGAATTTGTTGCCGTAAAAAAAGAGCACTGGGATTTTGCTTTCGATATATGCAATAGCTGCGCCCGATGAATCTAGTGCCGTTACGTCACGTTTTCTACTGAAAACCGCTCGTTTATAAAGCAGTAAAATGAGGATTAATACCCCCCCGTAATGAATATCCGGCATCTTGTACTAAAAAACGATGTTTTGCTTTGACAATCCCCTGCGCATTTGCGAAAACATTCAAGGAAGAAAAAAAACCGCGTTAACCGTATGCCGCATAGGCATGCACGTAAATGCCATTTTTACCGTGTCAGTGAAATCTACGCATGGCGTGGACAGACGCCATACGTGATGTCGGTGACAGCCTTCGGGCAGCGGTCTTCTTACCAACAGAACCCGAATCCGCATCGCGTCTAATACATAACCAGGCGATGTGATGACTAACGGGTACAGGCTCTGAACAGTGATGTGCACAGGGTCCAGGCAGGAGTAGGGAAGGAATACAGAGAGACAATAATAATGGTAGATAGCAAGAAGCGCCCTGGCAAAGATCTCGACCGTATCGATCGTAACATTCTTAATGAATTGCAAAAGGATGGGCGTATTTCCAACGTCGAGCTTTCAAAACGTGTGGGACTTTCCCCGACGCCGTGCCTTGAGCGTGTGCGCCGACTGGAAAGACAGGGTTTTATTCAGGGCTATACGGCTCTGCTGAACCCGCATTATCTGGATGCCTCACTTCTGGTATTTGTTGAGATTACTCTGAATCGTGGTGCGCCGGATGTGTTTGAGCAATTTAACGCCGCTGTACAAAAACTTGAAGAAATTCAAGAGTGTCATCTGGTGTCCGGTGATTTCGACTACCTGTTGAAAACCCGTGTGCCTGATATGTCCGCCTACCGTAAGCTGCTGGGGGAAACCCTGCTGCGTCTGCCAGGCGTGAACGACACCCGTACCTATGTGGTGATGGAAGAGGTCAAACAGAGCAATCGTCTGGTTATTAAGACGCGCTAACACGGAACAGGTGCAAAATCAGCGTAGTTTGATTACACTCCTGTTAATCCATACAGCAACAGTGCCGGGGAGCCCCGGCGCTGTTGTCCGTTTTAGCAAACAGGCAGGATATGCCTGATACCTGGAGAGCCTTTCTTGAGCCAGGAATACACTGAAGACAAAGAAGTCACACTATCGAAGCTAAGCAGCGGACGTCGTCTCCTCGAGGCTTTGCTGATCGTTATTGCCCTTTTTGCCGTCTGGCTGATGGCAGCCTTACTCAGTTTCAACCCCTCCGATCCCAGCTGGTCGCAAACCGCGTGGCATGAGCCTATCCATAATTTAGGCGGCGTACCCGGAGCCTGGCTTGCGGACACGCTCTTTTTCATTTTCGGTGTGATGGCCTACACCATTCCCGTCATAATCATTGGCGGATGCTGGTTTGCATGGCGTCATCGTCAAAACGATGATTACATCGACTATTTTGCGGTTTCCCTGCGCCTGATTGGCGCCCTGGCGCTGATCCTCACCTCCTGCGGGCTGGCGGCGATTAATGCCGATGATATCTGGTACTTCGCCTCCGGTGGGGTGATTGGCAGCCTGCTGAGCTCTGCGCTACAGCCGATGCTTCACAGCAGCGGCGGCACGCTGGCGCTGCTCTGCATCTGGGCGGCCGGGCTGACGCTGTTTACCGGCTGGTCATGGGTGAGCATTGCCGAAAAGATCGGCAGCTTTATTCTTACGATCCTGACCTTCGCGAGCAACCGTACCCGCCGCGACGACACGTGGGTCGATGAAGAAGAATATGAAGATGAGTACGAAGAGGAAGACGATGCGCCGGTGCAACGTCGTGAATCTCGTCGTGCTCGTATTCTGCGCGGTGCCCTGGCGCGTCGCCAGCGCGTTGCTGAAAAATTTGCCAACCCGCTTGGACGTAAAACCGACGCGGCGCTCTTCTCCGGTAAGCGTATGGATGAAGACGAGCAGGTGGAGTACCGCGCAGCGGGTAGTGCAGTCGATCCTGATGATGTGCTTTTCTCCGGCAACCGGGCGATGCCGGGTGATTTCGATGAATACGATCCGCTGCTTAACGGCCATACCGTTACCGCGCCGGTTGCCGCGGCCGCAGCCGCAACGACAGCATCACAGGCGTATGCCGCGCCTGTCGAAGCCGTGATGCCATCCGCGCCGGTTCCGCCTCCGGAATCCGCTATTCAGCAGCCTCAGGTTGCCTGGCAGACCGCGCCGGGTGTCCACACGCCGGAGCCTGTTATCGCGCCGGAACCAGAGAGCTATATCCCCGTGCAGCAGGAGCAGTGGCAGCAGCCTTATCAGCCGCCGCAACCTGAGTATGAACAGCCGCACTATGAGCAGCCTGTGGCGCGGCCTTTTCAGGAGCACGTGCCTGAACCGGTTGAACCTGTGCAGCCTTATGTCGAGCCTCAGCCTGAACCTGAGGTGGTGGAAGAGGTGAAACCGTCTCGTCCGCCAATGTACTATTTTGAAGAAGTTGAAGAACGCCGTGCTCGTGAGCGCGAACAGCTGGCGGCATGGTATCAGCCTGTGCCTGAACCGGTGCAGGAACCTGCGCCAAAAGCCCCGTCGGTTTCGGTTCCACCGGTCGACCCGACGCCTGCTGTTGCCCCCGTAGCGGAAAGCGTGAAGCAGGCTACCGCAGCCGCAGCGGCGGCGGCACCTGTCTTTAGCCTGGCAACGGGCGGTGCGCCGCGTCCGCAGGTGAAAGAGGGAATTGGTCCGCAACTGCCTCGCCCTAACCGCGTCCGCGTTCCAACTCGTCGTGAGCTTGCCTCCTATGGGATCAAGCTGCCTTCCCAGCGGATGGCCGAAGAGAAAGCGCGTGGGACGGACTACGAAGATGATGCTGATGAAATGCAGCAGGACGAGCTGGCGCGCCAGTTCGCCGCGCAGCAGAATCAGCGCTACGGTGAAGACTATCAGCATGATGAACCTATGCTGGAAGACGAAGATGACGCTGCTGAAGCCGAATTAGCGCGTCAGTTTGCGGCAACCCAGCAGCAGCGTTACTCAGGTGAACAGCCAGCTGGTGCGAACCCGTTCTCATTATCGGATTTCGAGTTTTCGCCGATGAAAGATCTGGTGGATGATGGCCCGAGCGAGCCGCTGTTCACCCCAAGCGTGATGCCTGAAGCTGAGCCTGTGCGTCAGCCGCCTGCACCACCTGCCTACGCGCAGCCGCAACAGCCCGTTCAGCAGCCGTATACCCAACCGCAGCAGCCACAACAGCAGCCGCCGCAGTACCAGCAGCCAGCACCGCAGCCGCAGGAGAGCCTGATTCACCCGCTGCTGATGCGTAACGGTGATAGCCGTCCGCTGCAGCGTCCGAGCACGCCGCTGCCTTCGCTGGATCTGCTGACGCCGCCACCGGCTGAAGTCGAGCCGGTTGATACGTTTGCCCTGGAGCAGATGGCCCGTCTGGTGGAAGCCCGTCTGGCAGACTTCCGCATCAAGGCGGACGTGGTGAACTACTCGCCGGGTCCGGTGATCACCCGTTTCGAGCTGAACCTGGCGCCGGGCGTCAAAGCCGCGCGTATTTCTAACCTCTCCCGCGACCTGGCGCGTTCTCTGTCGACCGTGGCGGTACGTGTGGTGGAAGTGATTCCGGGTAAACCGTACGTTGGCCTTGAGCTGCCGAACAAGAAACGTCAGACCGTTTACCTGCGTGAAGTGCTGGATAACACCAAGTTCCGCGATAACCCATCTCCGCTGACCGTGGTGTTGGGTAAAGATATCGCCGGCGACCCGGTAGTGGCAGACCTCGCGAAAATGCCTCACCTGCTGGTAGCGGGTACCACCGGTTCCGGTAAATCGGTCGGCGTGAACGCCATGATCCTTAGCATGCTCTACAAAGCGCAGCCTGAAGACGTGCGTTTCATCATGATCGACCCGAAAATGCTCGAACTGTCGGTCTACGAAGGCATTCCGCACCTGCTGACGGAAGTGGTCACCGACATGAAGGACGCCGCCAACGCCCTGCGCTGGAGCGTCAATGAAATGGAGCGTCGCTACAAGCTGATGTCTGCGCTGGGCGTGCGTAACCTGGCCGGTTATAACGAGAAGATCGCCGAGGCGGCGCGCATGGGTCGTCCGATTCCGGACCCATACTGGAAGCCGGGTGACAGCATGGATGCCCAGCATCCTGTGCTGGAGAAACTGCCTTATATCGTCGTGCTGGTGGATGAATTCGCCGACCTGATGATGACCGTCGGGAAGAAAGTGGAAGAGCTGATCGCGCGTCTGGCACAGAAAGCGCGTGCGGCAGGTATTCACCTGGTGCTGGCGACCCAGCGTCCGTCCGTGGACGTTATCACCGGTCTGATTAAGGCGAATATTCCGACCCGTATTGCGTTTACCGTTTCGAGCAAAATCGACTCCCGTACCATTCTTGACCAGGGCGGCGCTGAGTCGCTGCTGGGAATGGGTGACATGCTGTACTCCGGCCCGAATTCCACCTCTCCGGTGCGCGTACACGGCGCGTTTGTTCGCGACCAGGAAGTACACGCCGTGGTGCAGGACTGGAAGGCGCGCGGACGTCCGCAGTACGTTGACGGCATTACCTCCGACAGCGAAAGCGAAGGCGGCGGTGGTGGCTTTGACGGCGGCGAAGAGCTGGATCCGTTATTCGACCAGGCGGTTAATTTCGTTACTGAAAAACGCAAAGCGTCCATCTCTGGCGTGCAGCGTCAGTTCCGCATCGGCTATAACCGCGCGGCGCGCATCATCGAGCAGATGGAAGCGCAGGGCATTGTGAGCGAGCAGGGGCACAACGGTAACCGTGAAGTGCTGGCTCCGCCGCCGTTTGATTAACCTTCAGCGATTGCAAAGAAGGGTAAATCAGCAAAAATTAAGCATATTCTTCTGTCGCCTGCCTTCGGGCAGGTCCAGAATAGAAACGGAAACCCCATTTCGGGAAGACGTATTTTAAGGAATAACAATGAAAAAAATCGCCATCGCCTGTGCATTACTCACCAGTTTTGTAGCCAGCAGCGTCTGGGCTGATGCAGCCAGCGACCTTAAAAGCCGACTGGATAAAGTAAGCAGCTTCCACGCCAGCTTCACGCAAAAAGTGACGGACGGCAGCGGCAATGCGGTGCAGGAAGGACAGGGTGATTTGTGGGTGAAACGCCCCAATCTGTTTAACTGGCATATGACCCAGCCGGATGAGAGCATCCTGGTTTCTGACGGTAAAACCCTGTGGTTCTTCAACCCGTTTGTTGAGCAGGCCACTGCGACCTGGCTGAAAGACGCTACCAGCAATACACCGTTTATGCTGATCGCCCGCAACCAGACCAGCGACTGGCAGCAGTACAACATTAAACAGAACGGTGATGAATTTGTCCTGACGCCGAAAGGCAGCAACGGCAATCTGAAGCAGTTCACCATCAACGTCAGCACCAACGGTACCATTAATCAGTTCGGCGCGGTTGAGCAGGACGATCAGCGCAGCAGCTACCAGCTTAAGTCTCAGCAAAACGGCGCCGTTGACGCATCGAAATTCACCTTTACCCCGCCGCAGGGCGTAACGGTGGACGACCAACGCAATAAGTAAGAGGCGTGAGTGAGCAACCTGTCGCTCGATTTTTCAGATAATGCGTTTCAACCTCTGGCCGCCCGTATGCGGCCAGAAAATTTAGCGCAGTACATCGGTCAGCAGCATCTGCTGGCTGCGGGGAAACCCTTGCCGCGCGCTATTGAGGCGGGGCATCTGCACTCCATGATCCTCTGGGGGCCGCCCGGCACCGGAAAAACCACGCTCGCTGAAGTGATAGCCCGCTATGCCAACGCTGACGTTGAGCGTATCTCGGCGGTAACGTCTGGCGTGAAGGAGATCCGCGAGGCGATCGAGCGCGCGCGTCAAAACCGCAATGCCGGACGCCGCACCATTCTCTTTGTCGATGAAGTCCACCGCTTCAACAAGAGCCAGCAGGATGCTTTCCTGCCGCACATTGAGGACGGGACGATCTTTTTCATCGGCGCGACCACCGAAAACCCGTCGTTTGAACTCAACTCGGCGCTGCTGTCCCGCGCCCGCGTCTACCTGCTTAAATCCCTGACCACGGAAGATATCGAAAAGGTTCTGACCCAGGCAATGGACGACAAAGCGCGGGGTTACGGCGGGCAGGATATCGTTCTGCCTGACGACACGCGACGTGCGATTGCGGAGCTGGTCAACGGCGATGCGCGCCGCGCGCTGAACACGCTCGAAATGATGGCCGATATGGCCGAAGTGGACGATGCGGGCAAGCGCGTATTGAAGCCTGAACTGCTCACGGAAATTGCCGGAGAGCGCAGCGCGCGTTTCGATAATAAAGGCGACCGTTTCTACGACCTGATCTCGGCGCTGCATAAGTCCGTACGCGGCAGCGCGCCGGATGCGGCGCTCTACTGGTACGCACGTATCATTACCGCAGGTGGCGATCCGCTATACGTTGCGCGCCGCTGTCTGGCGATTGCGTCAGAAGATGTTGGCAATGCCGACCCGCGCGCCATGCAGGTTGCGCTTTCAGCCTGGGACTGCTTCACCCGCGTAGGCCCGGCGGAAGGCGAACGCGCCATTGCGCAGGCAATTGTCTATCTGGCCTGCGCGCCGAAAAGCAATGCGGTCTATACCGCGTTTAAAGCGGCGATGTCGGATGCGCGCGAGCGCCCGGACTACGATGTGCCGGTTCATCTGCGCAATGCGCCAACCAAACTGATGAAAGAGATGGGTTACGGGCAGGAGTACCGTTACGCTCATGATGAACCCAATGCCTACGCCGCCGGGGAGGAATATTTCCCGCAGGAGATGGCACAAACGCGCTATTATCATCCCACAAACAGAGGTCTTGAAGGCAAGATTGGTGAAAAGCTCACCTGGCTCGCCGGACAGGATCAAAATAGCCCTATAAAACGCTACCGTTAGTTCAGTCGTTGCGGTAATGTTGGCAATTGTATCCTTGTGACCGCAGGCTGTGGTCACATTTCCTATTTTAATTCGATAAGCACAGGATAAGCATGCTCGATCCCAATCTGCTGCGTAATGAGCCAGACGCAGTCGCTGAAAAACTGGCACGCCGGGGCTTTAAGCTGGATGTAGATAAGCTGCGCGCTCTTGAAGAGCGTCGTAAAGTACTGCAGGTACAAACTGAAAATCTGCAGGCAGAGCGTAACTCTCGATCGAAATCCATTGGCCAGGCGAAAGCGCGCGGGGAAGATATTGAGCCATTACGCCTGGAAGTGAACAAGCTGGGTGAAGAGCTGGATCAGGCGAAAGCGGAGCTGGACGTTCTTCAGGCCGAAATTCGTGACATCGCTCTGGCTATCCCGAACATTCCTGACGAGAGCGTGCCTGTCGGCAAAGACGAGAACGACAACGTTGAAGTGAAGCGCTGGGGTACGCCTCGCGAGTTTGACTTCGAAGTGCGCGATCACGTGACGCTGGGCGAAATGCACGCGGGCCTGGACTTTGCCGCTGCGGTTAAGCTGACCGGCTCTCGCTTCGTAGTAATGAAAGGTCAGATTGCCCATCTGCACCGCGCCCTGGCGCAGTTCATGCTGGATCTGCACACCGAGCAGCACGGCTACAGCGAAACCTATGTTCCGTATCTGGTTAACCACGATACGCTGTACGGTACGGGCCAGCTGCCGAAATTTGCCGGCGATCTGTTCCATACCCGTCCGCTGGATGAAGAAGCAGACAGCAGCAACTATGCGCTGATCCCAACCGCGGAAGTGCCGCTGACCAACCTCGTGCGTGATGAGATCATTGACGAAGACGATCTGCCAATCAAGCTGACGGCACACTCTCCGTGCTTCCGTTCAGAAGCCGGTTCTTACGGTCGCGACACCCGTGGTCTGATCCGTATGCACCAGTTCGACAAAGTCGAGATGGTGCAGATCGTCCGTCCGGAAGAATCCATGGACGCGCTGGAAGAGATGACTGGCCATGCGGAAAAAGTGCTGGAGCTGCTGGGCCTGCCGTATCGCCGCATGGCGCTGTGCACCGGTGACATGGGCTTTGGTGCCTGCAAAACCTTCGACCTGGAAGTCTGGGTGCCTGCACAGAACACCTACCGTGAAATCTCCTCCTGCTCTAACGTCTGGGATTTCCAGGCGCGCCGCATGCAGGCACGCTGCCGCAGCAAATCTGACAAGAAAACCCGTCTGGTGCATACCCTGAACGGTTCTGGTCTGGCTGTTGGCCGTACGCTGGTTGCCGTGCTGGAAAACTACCAGCAGGCAGATGGCCGCATCGAGATCCCTGAAGTGCTGCGTCCATACATGAAAGGCCAGCAGTACATCGGCTAATTCTTTGCCTCACAACAAAAAAGCGCCTTCGGGCGCTTTTTTTATGCCTCTGAATTGACACGACGCAATACCCCCTCCCTCTAAAGTAGTAATACTCCTCCGAATGAAAGTCAGCATAAGACGCTGATAACGAAGAAATTCGTTATTTACAAAACTATATAGCGGTTCGTGCCGCCTCTTTTTTCTTTGTGAGCAACCAAAGTGAGTCTCTATGAAAATCAAAGCGCCTGAAGCGTTAATGGCTGCCGAGGTCACTCGCCGTGGGTTGATGAAAACCACGGCAATAGGCGGCCTGGCTGTAGCCAGCAGCGCCTTCACGCTCCCTTTTACCCGGCTGGCGTCGGCGGCGGACGCACTATCCGCAGCCGCAGCTCCGGAAAAAGTGGTGTGGAGTGCGTGTACCGTAAACTGCGGTAGCCGTTGTCCGCTGCGTATGCACGTGGTGGATGGCGAAATTAAGTATGTCGAAACCGACAACACCGGGGACGATAACTACGAAGGGTTACACCAGGTTCGCGCCTGCCTGCGCGGTCGCTCCATGCGCCGCCGCGTCTACAACCCGGATCGTCTGAAATACCCAATGAAGCGTGTCGGTAAGCGTGGGGAAGGGAAGTTTGAGCGCATTAGCTGGGACGAAGCCTACGACATTATCGCCACCAACATGCAGCGCCTGATCAAAGAGTACGGCAACGAGTCCATCTACCTGAACTATGGCACCGGGACGCTGGGCGGCACGCTGACTCGCTCCTGGCCACCGGGTAAAACGCTGGTCGCGCGTCTGATGAACTGCTGCGGCGGTTATCTCAACCACTACGGCGACTACTCTTCCGCACAGATTGCCGCAGGTCTGAACTATACCTATGGCGGCTGGGCCGACGGCAACAGCCCGTCCGATATCGAAAACAGTAAGCTGGTCGTCCTGTTCGGTAACAACCCGGGCGAAACCCGCATGAGCGGCGGCGGGGTGACGTACTACCTCGAGCAGGCCCGCGCCAAATCTAATGCCCGCATGATCATTATCGATCCGCGCTATACCGACACCGGTGCCGGGCGCGAAGATGAGTGGATCCCCATTCGGCCCGGTACCGATGCGGCACTGGTTTCCGCGCTGGCGTGGGTGATGATTACTGAAAACCTCGTCGATCAGCCGTTCCTTGACAAATACTGCGTCGGTTATGACGAGAAAACGCTGCCAGCCAGTGCCCCTGCCAATGGTCACTACAAGGCATATATTCTCGGCCAGGGCAGCGACGGCGTAGCGAAAACGCCGGAGTGGGCCTCCACCATCACCGGTATTCCGGTCGAGCGCATTGTTCAGCTGGCGCGTGAGATTGGTTCAGCTAAACCGGCCTACATCAGCCAGGGCTGGGGACCGCAGCGTCATGCGAACGGTGAAATCGCCACCCGCGCTATCTCCATGCTTTCAATTCTGACCGGCAACGTCGGCGTTCATGGCGGTAACACCGGCGCGCGCGAAGGTTCTTATGAAGTGCCGTTTGAGCGGATGCCGACGCTGGATAACCCGGTACAGACCAGCATCTCCATGTTTATGTGGACTGACGCAATCGAGCGCGGTCCGGAAATGACCGCGCTGCGTGACGGCGTTCGGGGTAAAGACAAGCTGGATGTGCCGATCAAGATGATCTGGAACTACGCCGGCAACTGCCTTATCAACCAGCACTCGGAAATCAACCGCACCCATGAAATTCTGCAGGACGACAAGAAGTGCGAGATGATTGTGGTGATCGACTGCCACATGACCTCCTCGGCAAAATATGCCGATATTCTGCTGCCGGACTGCACCGCGTCTGAGCAGATGGATTTCGCGCTGGACGCTTCCTGCGGCAACATGTCCTACGTGATCTTTACCGACCAGGCCATCAAGCCGCGCTTCGAGTGCAAAACCATCTATGAGATGACCTCCGAACTGGCGAAGCGATTGGGCGTCGAACAGCAGTTTACCGAAGGGCGTACTCAGGAAGGGTGGATGCGCCATCTGCACGAGCTCTCTCGTAAAGCAATTCCCGATCTGCCGGACTTCGACACCTTCCGCAAGCAGGGCATGTACAAGCAGCGTGACCCGGAAGGGCATCACGTGGCGTATAAAGCGTTCCGTGAAGATCCGCAGGCGAATCCGCTGACCACGCCGTCGGGCAAAATCGAAATCTACTCCGAAGCGCTGGCAAAAATCGCGTCTACCTGGGAGCTGCCGGAAGGAGATGTTATCGATCCGCTGCCGATCTACACGCCGGGGTTCGAAAACTATAACGATCCGCTGACGGCGAAATTCCCGCTGCAGCTGACCGGTTTCCACTACAAGGCGCGCGTGCACTCCACCTACGGTAACGTTGACGTACTGAAGGCCGCCTGCCGCCAGGAGATGTGGATCAACCCGATGGATGCCAAAGCACGTGGTATCCGTAACGGGGATCGCGTGCGTATCTTTAACGGTCGCGGCGAGGTACACATTGAAGCCAAAGTGACACCGCGCATGATGCCTGGCGTAGTGGCACTGGGGGAAGGGGCCTGGTACAGCCCGGATGCCAACCGCATCGACCAGGCAGGCAGTATTAACGTCCTGACCACGCAGCGTCCGTCGCCGCTGGCGAAAGGCAACCCGTCTCACACAAACCTTGTCCAGGTTGAAAAGGTTTAAGGAGTAACCGATGACAACCCAGTATGGATTTTTCATTGATTCCAGCCGTTGCACCGGGTGCAAAACCTGCGAGCTGGCCTGTAAAGATTATAAAGATCTAACCCCGGACGTGAGCTTCCGCCGCATTTACGAATACGCCGGGGGCGACTGGCAGGAAGATAACGGCGTCTGGCATCAGAACGTCTTTGCCTATTACCTGTCGATTGCCTGTAACCACTGTGAAGATCCGGCCTGCACCAAGGTGTGCCCGAGCGGGGCGATGCACAAGCGGGAGGACGGTTTTGTGGTGGTGGATGAAGATGTCTGCATCGGCTGTCGCTACTGCCATATGGCGTGCCCGTACGGCGCGCCGCAGTACAACGCCGCTAAAGGACATATGACCAAGTGCGACGGCTGCCACAGCCGCGTAGCGGACGGCAAAAAGCCAATCTGCGTCGAGTCCTGCCCGCTGCGCGCGCTGGATTTTGGTCCGATAGAAGAGCTGCGTCAGAAACACGGTCAGCTTGCCGCAGTGGCACCGCTGCCGTCAGCGCACTTCACCAAGCCGAGTATTGTCATTAAACCTAACGCCAACAGCCGTCCGACGGGTGACACCACCGGCTACCTGGCAAATCCGAAGGAGGTGTGAGATGGGAAGTGGATGGCATGAATGGCCGCTGATGATCTTCACGGTCTTTGGGCAGTGCGTAGTGGGCGGCTTTATTGTTCTGGCGCTGGCGCTGTTAAAAGGGAACCTCAATGCCGAACAGCAGCAGCGTTTAGTGTTGAGCATGTTTGGCCTGTGGGTGCTGATGGGGATTGGATTTATCGCCTCTACGCTGCACCTGGGCTCACCGATGCGCGCGTTCAACTCCCTGAACCGCGTGGGGGCGTCGTCGCTCAGTAACGAAATTGCCAGCGGGGCAATCTTCTTTGCCGTCGGCGGGCTGGGGTGGCTGCTGGCTGCGTTGAAGAAATTGCCTGCGGGCCTGCGCAGCCTGTGGCTGATCGTCACCATGGTACTGGGCGTGGTGTTCGTGTGGATGATGGTGCGCGTCTATAACACCATCGATACCGTTCCAACCTGGTACAGCGTCTGGACGCCAATGAGCTTCTTCCTGACGATGTTTATCGGCGGGCCGCTGCTGGGCTACCTGCTGCTGCGCGTGGCGGGGGTAAACGGTTGGGCAATGCGTCTGCTGCCAGCCGTTTCGCTGCTGGCGCTGGTGGTGAGCGCGATGGTCGCCCTGATGCAGGGGGCCGAGCTGGCAACCATTCACAGCTCTATCCAGCAGGCTTCTGCGCTGGTGCCGGACTACGGTTCGCTGATGGCCTGGCGTGTGGTGTTGCTGGCAGCTGCGCTGGCGTGCTGGATCGCCCCTCAGCTTAAAGGTTATCAGCCTGCACTGCCGCTCCTGTCACTGGCTTTTGTGCTGGTGCTGGCAGGGGAGTTAATTGGTCGCGGTGTGTTTTACGGCCTGCATATGACGGTCGGTATGGCTATCGCCAGCTAATTTCATTTTTCGTTATAAAAAGCCGGGACATAGCGCCCGGCTTTTCTTTTTTCATTCATGAAATTTTTCGACTGTCGTTTTGTTTTAATTTCGGTCATTGATAAATAAAAACAGACACATAATTAATATCTATAGCAGGCGCTGCATTAGCAGGATAAGTTTTTTAAATCGACAGGGAACATATTGTGCGAGCCGGTTAAATCTGTGGATTGACTTTGTTTTTGCCAGTGGCATGATGCGCACGAAATCTGAACTTCCTCACGGTTTTTAATCCATGACCACCTATACCCGGCCAGTGCTCCTGTTGCTCTGTGGCCTGCTTCTGTTGACCCTGGCGATCGCCGTGTTAAACACGCTCGTCCCGCTGTGGCTCGCCCATGAAAACTTACCGACCTGGCAGGTGGGTATGGTCAGCTCGTCCTTTTTCACCGGGAACCTGTTGGGCACATTATTAACCGGTAGCCTGATTAAGCGCTTTGGCTTTAATCGCAGCTATTATCTGGCCTCGCTGATTTTCGCTGCCGGGTGCGCCGGGCTGGGTCTGATGGTGGGCTTCTGGAGCTGGATGGCATGGCGCTTTATCGCCGGCGTCGGCTGCGCGATGATTTGGGTGGTGGTTGAAAGCGCGCTGATGTGTAGCGGTACCTCCCGCAACCGTGGACGTCTGCTGGCGGCCTATATGATGGTTTACTACGTCGGTACCGTTCTGGGTCAACTGATGGTCAGCAAACTGCCAACCGACCTGATGAGCGTGCTGCCGTGGGTAACCGGCATGGTGCTGGCAGCGATCCTGCCGCTGCTCTTTACGCGCATTGTTAACCAGAACAGCGAACATCAGGAAGCGACCCACGTCTGGCCGATGTTGAGGCTCCGTCAGGCGCGTCTGGGCGTTAACGGCTGTATTATTTCGGGAATTGTACTGGGCTCGCTCTATGGCCTGATGCCGCTCTACCTGAATCATCAGGGCGTCAGCGATTCCGGAATTGGTTTCTGGATGGCGGTGATGGTCAGTGCGGGTATTGTGGGGCAATGGCCGATTGGCCGCCTGGCGGACCGCTTTGGTCGTCTGCTGGTGCTGCGCGTTCAGGTCTTCGTGGTGATCATGGGATGCCTTGCGATGCTCAGCAACGCCGCGATGGCGCCTGCGCTGTTTATTCTCGGGGCCGCCGGCTTTACGCTCTATCCGGTAGCGATGGCCTGGGCCTGTGAGAAAGTCGAGCATCACCAGCTGGTGGCAATGAACCAGGCGCTGTTACTGAGCTATACCATCGGCAGCTTATTAGGGCCGACGTTTACCGCGATGCTGATGCAGAATTACTCTGATAATTTATTGTTTATCATGATTGCCAGCGTGTCGTTTATTTATCTCCTGATGCTGCTGCGCAAAGCGGGCGAGCATCCAACCCCTGTGGCGCATGCCTGATTAAATAAAAGCCTGTCGATGACAGGCTTTTTTGTCCCTGTCACATATAAGACTTTTACGCATTGTTTGTTTTCCCCGCCTGGCGATAATTCAAATGAGTTCTACCACAAAAGGCAACAATCATGTCTATACGTCGTTTTTCCACTACCGCACTTGCCGTAGTGTTGTCTTTAACGTTTGCAACGGCTCCGGTCATGGCTAATCCTGGAAACGGGAATGGTGGTGGTCATGGAAACAGTGGCGGACAAGGTAATGGCGGCAATCATGGTAACGGGAATTCTGGTAATTCCGGTAACCATGGTAATAAGCAAAATAGCGGAAAGGAAAACCCTGGAAAATCGGATAAGAACTTCAAAAACAGCAAAGATGTCGGTAATGACGTCGACGCTCGCGTGAGTTTCGATCATGCCCGCCACCTGGCACTGAATTATGGATTAACGGGCTATGAGTCTCTGCCTCCGGGGATTGCGAAAAACCTCGCCCGCGGTAAACCGCTTCCTCCGGGCATTGCGAAGAAGACCGTACCAGCCTCTATGCTCGGCCAGCTTCCTTCCTACCCGGGCTATGAATGGCGCGTGGTCGGGGACGACCTGGTCTTAATTGCGCTGAGTACGGCGATTGTGACCTCCGTAATTAACGGCGTCTTTAAATAGAATATAAAAAGGCCCGGTTCTTACCGGGCCTTCTCTTTAATACATGACCTTGTGGCCATACTGCTCAAGAATACCTTTCACGCGTTCCATCGTCTCTTTTTTCGGCGGCTTCACGCCATCAAGCTTGTACTCTTCGCCCATCGCCACCCATTTATGTTTACCCAGTTCGTGATAGGGCAGAAGCTCAATTTTCTCGACGTTGCCCATGTCGCGGGTAAATTCACCCAGGCGATGCGCGGAGTCATCGTCATCTGACCAGCCGGGAACAACAACGTAGCGGATCCAGGTTTTGATGCCTTTATCGGCGATGTATTTGGCAAACTCCAGCGTACGGTGGTTAGAAACGCCAACCAGATTCTGGTGGATCTCATCGTTCATTTGTTTGAGATCGAGCATGACCAGATCGGTCACGTCGAGCAGTTCATCAATGACCGGATCGTAGCGGCGTACAAAGCCGTTGGTGTCGAGACAGGTATGAATGCCTTCTTTATGGCAGGCGCGGAACCAGTCGCGGACAAACTCAGCCTGAAGAATAGCTTCACCGCCGGACGCGGTCACGCCACCGCCGGATGCGTTCATAAAGTGGCGGTAGGTCACCACCTCTTTCATCAGATCTTCCACGGTGACTTCTTTACCGCCGTGCGTGTCCCAGGTGTCGCGGTTATGGCAGTACAGGCAGCGCATCAGGCAGCCCTGGAAAAAGGTAATAAAGCGGATCCCCGGGCCATCGACGGTGCCACAGGATTCAAAGGAGTGAATGCGACCAATAGTTGACATTGCGGTGATATCTCCGAATTTGGCCCATCCGGGGGCCTGTGTAGTTGCACAGCTCAAAGGCTATGTCGAGTCTGTTTTGGCTGTTATCCATAAAGTATAGATAGCGGACAAAAGAGACTGGTGAAGCGAGGGTGTTAAAAAGGCCCCACTTGCGTGGAGCCTTTATTGTACGCTTTTTAACGCGTGATTTCAGTCAATTCCACTTACATGGACTGAGTGAAAGTACGGGTGATAACGTCCTGCTGCTGTTCTTTCGTCAGGGAGTTAAAACGTACTGCGTAGCCAGATACGCGGATGGTCAGCTGAGGATATTTCTCAGGATGTTCCATCGCGTCGAGCAGCATTTCACGGTTCATTACGTTCACGTTCAGGTGCTGACCACCTTCGATGGACGCTTCGTGGTGGAAGTAACCATCCATCAGACCCGCGAGGTTAGTTTTACGCACTTCGTCGTCTTTACCCAGCGCGTTTGGCACGATAGAGAAGGTGTAAGAGATACCATCTTTCGCGTAAGCAAACGGCAGTTTAGCAACGGAGGTCAGAGAAGCTACAGCACCTTTCTGGTCACGACCGTGCATTGGGTTAGCACCTGGGCCAAATGGCGCGCCAGCACGACGACCGTCTGGGGTGTTACCGGTTTTCTTACCATACACAACGTTAGAGGTGATGGTCAGAACAGACTGAGTCGGGATAGCGTTACGGTAGGTAGTGAGTTTCTGAATTTTCTTCATGAAACGTTCTACCAGGTCAACCGCCATGTCATCAACGCGAGAATCGTTGTTACCAAACTGCGGATATTCGCCTTCGATTTCGAAGTCTACGGCCAGGCCGTCTTCGTCACGAATTGGTTTAACTTTCGCATATTTGATTGCAGACAGGGAGTCAGCCGCAACGGACAGACCTGCGATACCACACGCCATGGTGCGGATAACGTCACGGTCGTGCAGCGCCATCAGAGAGGCTTCGTAGCTGTACTTGTCGTGCATGTAGTGGATAACGTTCAGCGCGGTCACGTACTGCTTAGCCAGCCAGTCCATGAAGTGGTCCATGCGCTCCATGACTTCGTCATAGTTCAGCACGTCGCCTTTGATTGGCTCAGACTTAGGACCCACCTGCATTTTCAGTTTTTCATCAACGCCGCCGTTGATAGCGTACAGCATGGTTTTCGCCAGGTTTGCACGCGCACCGAAGAACTGCATTTGTTTACCAACAACCATTGGGCTTACGCAGCAAGCGATAGCGTAGTCGTCGTTGTTGAAGTCCGGACGCATCAGGTCATCGTTCTCGTACTGCAGAGAAGAGGTGTCGATGGACACTTTAGCGGCGAATTTCTTGAAGTTCAGAGGCAGTTTTTCAGACCACAGAACGGTGATGTTTGGCTCCGGAGAAGGACCCATGGTGTACAGGGTGTTCAGGAAGCGGAAGCTGTTTTTGGTAACCAGCGTACGGCCGTCAACGCCCATACCGCCGATTGATTCTGTTGCCCAGATTGGGTCACCAGAGAACAGTTCATCATATTCTGGGGTACGCAGGAAGCGAACCATACGCAGTTTCATGACCAGGTGGTCAATCATTTCCTGAGCGTCTTGCTCGGTGATTTTGCCTGCTTTCAGGTCACGTTCGATGTACGCATCCAGGAAGGTGGATACGCGGCCGAAGGACATTGCTGCACCGTTCTGAGACTTAACAGCGGCCAGGTAGCCGAAGTAGGTCCACTGAATAGCTTCCTGAGCGTTGGTCGCAGGACCAGAGATATCGCAGCCGTATTTAGCCGCCATCTCTTTGATCTGACCCAGCGCGCGGTGCTGTTCAGCAATTTCTTCACGCAGACGGATAGTCGCTTCCAGGTTTACGCCGTTTTCCAGGTCAGACTGCAGGGAAACGAACTGCGCGTATTTGTCTTTCATCAGGAAGTCGATACCGTACAGCGCAACGCGACGGTAGTCACCGATGATACGGCCACGGCCATAGGCATCTGGCAGACCAGTCAGAACGCCAGATTTACGGCAGTTCAGAATGTCTTTGGTATAAACATCGAATACGCCCTGGTTATGGGTTTTACGGTATTCGGTGAAGATTTTTTTCAGCATTGGGTCCAGCTCGCGGTTATACGCTTTGCAGGAACCTTCAACCATTTTGATACCACCGAACGGGATGATTGCGCGTTTCAGTGGTGCTTCAGTCTGCAGACCAACAATTTTCTCAAGGGCTTTGTTGATGTAGCCAGCATCGTGAGAAGTGATGGTGGATGCAACGGAGGTGTCAAAATCAACTGGCGCGTGAGTGCGGTTTTCCAGTTTAACGCCTTCCATTACGCTGTCCCACAGCTTTGTGGTCGCGTCAGTTGCGCCAGCCAGGAAGGATTCGTCACCTTCATACGGGGTATAGTTTTTCTGAATGAAGTCACGGACGTTGACTTCATTCTGCCAGTCACCTTTCGCAAAACCTTCCCAGGCTGTGGCTAACTTTTCATTAAGCTCGGACATGTAACACCTACCTTCTTAAGTGGATTTTTTATTTACTGCCTGAGACAACCATTAATGATGGTCGCCGCCACGCAGGTAAATGACCCAGTATGTCAACCCAACTAACAGACCCCCACCGATAATGTTCCCGATAGTGACGGGGATCAGGTTATCAGTAATGAAATTCATAATAGTCAGGTGAGAGAAACTTTCCGGGGATGAACCAACTGCGGTCCAGAACTCCGGGCTTGCAAAGTTGCGGATAACAATCCCCATCGGGATCATGAACATATTCGCAATACTGTGCTCGAAGCCGCTGGCAACAAACATCGCAACCGGCAGAACCATAATCATGGCTTTATCCATCAGGCTACGACCCGAGTAGCTCATCCATACAGCCAGGCAGACCATCAGGTTTGCGAGGATGCCGAGAGCAACGGCTTCGATAAATGTGTGATGCATTTTGTGGTCAGCGGTTTGCAGGACATTAAGCCCCCAGCCACCGTTGGCGGTCATATACTCGCCAGAGAGCCACATCAACAGAACAAAGAGCAAACAGCCAATCAGGTTACCAACGTAGACGTTAAGCCAGTTGCGCGCCAGTTGACCCCAGGTAATTCTTCCGCTGGCTTTCGCCACAACAATCAGCACCGTTGAGGTGAAGAGGTCGGCGCCGCAAATGACGCAGAGAATCAGACCCAGTGAGAAGCAAATGCCGCCAATCAGTTTGGCCATGCCGAAAGGCATTCCGGCAGTACCGGTGGTGGCGGTGATGTAGAAGACGAAAGCGATAGAGATGAACACACCAGCGGTGATCGCCAGATAGAACGTCTTCATCGGATGTTTCGTTGCTTTATAGACACCCGCTTCTTCGGCAACTTTTGCCATCGCGGCGGGGAGTAAAAGATCAAAAGGGTTGTCAGCTTTCACACTAACTCTCTCTTTATTAAGTCGGCGACGAGATACTAACAAAGCATTATAGAAGAGAAATTGATATAGATCATATCTCGCCTGGCTTATAGGCCCGCAGTATGTATGGTTTTACAACAAATGCGGTGTAAGTATTTGATTATCCGTATAAAAATAAATTTTAAAAGTTATGAAAAGAGTTGAATTTTTTCGTTCGGCCCCCTTCGAAACAGTTAATTAATATGGAGTATTTACCATAAAAAGTAACAATAAAGCCCAGGCAAATATTATTATATTTACCCGTGTTTAACTTTATTATTACAATCAACAATCATTGCCGAAGAGAATAAAAAACGGGGCAATGAAATTGCCCCGTAATATAGCCCAGACGATTGAATACGCCTACTGCCGTTAATGTTATATGCGTTTATTTTGACCAGTAAGCGGCTTTTGCTTTCTGCAGCTTTTCATAGGCCTTCAGCAGAGACTGATGCGCCGGGAAGGCTTTCAGATCGCTGTCAACCGCCTGCAGACCGTAGAACGGCTCTTCACCGCTCAGCGCCGCGCTGGCGGCTTCAACCGCTTCAGCACCGTACATACGTACGAAAGCGTTCAGGTACTGCAGTGGCTCGCGATCGTCTTCCTGTGCAAGCAGCAGCAGGGTTTGCAGGCAGCGGTAATAGTTGGTGCGCTCGGCGGAGAAGACCGACTGGTTAAACTCCATGGTCCATTCTGTCCAGGCCAGAGCCTGATCCAGATCGCCGCCCGCGAGGGCCAGCATCGCTTTCAGTTCACCGATGCGCAGCGTGTACCAGCCGTTGTCTTTCCCGGTCGCCAGACCCAGCAGCTCGCGCACGCGGGTAAAGTCATCGTGGCCTTCATCGTCCAACTGGGCTATCAGGTTGAGATAATCTTCTTTTTCCCACTCGCTGCCCGGCAGGGAGAGTAGGGTTTCACGCAGGTGCGCGCCCATGCTGTTGTTTGCGAGCCACAGATCTTCCGCCGGGTAGATATCGGACATGCCTGGTACGATGATGCGGCACGCGTAAACGCCCAGGTGTTCGTAGTCGGCAATGTAGACTTCCTGATCTTCGGCGTCGAAGATTGCCATCAATGTAGCGAACTCTTCTTCGGTGGTACCGGCAAAGCTCCAGTCCACGAACGGATAGTCCGCGTCCTGCTTGAACATATCCCAGGAGATCAAACCGCTGGAGTCGATGAAGTGGGTTTCGAGGTTGGTGTGCTCGGCCACTTCTTCATCGTCAAACGTTGGCGGCGTAAACACGTCGAGATCTTTCAGGCTACGGCCCTGCAGCAGCTCGGTCACGGTACGCTCCAGCGCCACGCCGAAGTCCGGGTGCGCGCCGAAGGAGGCGAAGCAGGTTCCGTTAGTCGGGTTAAACAGCACGACGCAGATAACCGGATATTTACCGCCCAGCGAGCCGTCATACGCAAAGATTGGGAAACCTTCGGCTTCCAGTTTGGCGATGGATTCCACCACGCCCGGGTAGCGCGCCAGCACGTCTGCCGGAATTTCAGGCAGGCTGATGGATTCGGCAATAATGCGGTTTTTGATATGACGCTCGAAGACTTCAGAGAGACCCTGCACGCGCGCTTCATTGCGGGTGTTACCGGCGGACATACCGTTAGACACATACAGGTTGCCGACGATGTTCATCGGGATATAGACGGTCTGCTCGTCAGACTGACGGGTGAACGGCAGGGCGCAGATCCCACGCTCTTCATTACCAGACTGCAGATCGATCAGCATGCTGGCGGTCAGTTCGTTTTCCGGATCGTAGAAGGCACGCAGACGGCCATCCAGAATGCCTTCCGGCAGTTCATCGTCTTCGGTCAGCGGGAACCATTTTTCGTTCGGATAGTGAACGAACGGGCCGTTGGCGATGGTTTCACCCAGCCAGAAGTCAGCGAAGAAATAGTTGGTGGACAGACGCTCAAAATACTCACCCAGCGCAGAGGCCAGTGCCGCTTTTTTCGTCGCACCTTTACCGTTGGTAAAGCAGAGCGCGCAGTCTTTGTCGCGAATGTGCACGGACCAGACGTGAGGCACCGGGTTCAGCCAGGAGGCTTCTTCGATGTTAAAGCCCAGGTCGGTCAGTTTCTGCTGGAAGCGAGCGATGGAATCTTCCAGAGCGGCGTCTTTGCCGGGGATAAACGTTTGAGTCATGGCGTTCACTTTTATCGTACGTAAAGCGCGCAATGATACGGGTTTTGCGTGACGGGTGCTATCTCCGGCGAAAATAAATGGCTGGGCTATGCTTAGTAGCAGTAACTGACTGTTAAGGCATAGAAAAATGAAAGCATTTGATCTCCAGCGGATGGCGTTTGATAAAGTTCCACCTGAATTTCTGGGCGAAGTGGCGCTGCGCAGCCTGTATACCTTCGTACTCGTCTTCCTGTTTCTCAAAATTACCGGCCGTCGTGGCGTTCGTCAGATGTCGCTGTTTGAAGTGCTGATCATCCTGACGCTGGGCTCGGCGGCGGGGGACGTCGCGTTTTATGACGACGTGCCGATGGTGCCGGTGTTTATCGTATTTGTTTCCCTCGCCTTGCTTTACCGGCTGGTGATGTGGCTGATGTCAAAAAGTGAAAAGCTGGAAGATCTGCTTGAAGGGAAACCGGTCGTTATTGTCGAGGACGGTCAACTGGCCTGGGAAAATGTGCAAAGCGCCAATATGACCGAGTTTGAGTTCTTCATGGAGCTGCGCCTGAATAGCGTTGAACAGCTCGGACAGGTGCGGCTGGCGATCATGGAAACCAATGGGCAAATCAGCGTCTATTACTATGCTGATGACGACGTTAAGCCCGGCCTGTGTATCCTGCCGGATATGTTAGTAGAACGGTTCAGGGTGATACCTGAAACCGGGGAGTATGCATGTATAAAATGTAGTCATGTTGTGGGGATGCATGCGGGCGATCATCAATTATGCCCTCGTTGTGCAAATCCGGAATGGACAAAGGTTAGCCGGGCTAAACGCCTCGTCTGACAGCGATTTTGTCGGTTTTGTGACGACGAGGCGGCAGATTGTTTTGTGTGACGAAGGGCACATTTCCCCGGTCATAAGTTTTAGACATTGCGGCGCGTGTCACTGAATGATAAAACCGATATCCACAGTTATAACTTATGGCTTTTAGCGTGGTGAGGGGAAATGGCTCAAGTTTTTAATTTCAGTTCAGGTCCGGCAATGTTACCGGCAGACGTGCTCAAACAGGCTCAACAGGAGCTGTGTGACTGGAACGGTCTGGGTACGTCGGTGATGGAAATCAGCCACCGGGGTAAAGCGTTTATTCAGGTGGCGGAAGAGGCAGAAAAGGATTTTCGCGATCTGCTGAACATTCCCTCGAACTACAAAGTATTGTTCTGTCACGGCGGTGGACGCGGCCAGTTTGCGGGCATCCCGCTCAATCTGCTGGGCGACAAAACCACCGCTGATTACGTCGATGCCGGCTACTGGGCAGCCAGTGCGGTAAAAGAAGCGCACAAATACTGCACGCCGAACGTTATCGACGCCAAAGTGACCGTTGACGGTCTGCGCGCCGTGAAGCCGATGAGCGAGTGGCAGCTGTCTGACAACGCCGCGTATCTCCACTACTGCCCGAACGAAACCATCGACGGCATCGCCATTCACGAAGAGCCAGACTTTGGCGACAATGTCATTGTGACGGCGGACCTCTCTTCAACCATTCTGTCCACTCCGCTGGACGTCAGCCGCTACGGCGTCATTTACGCAGGTGCTCAGAAAAACATCGGTCCTGCTGGGCTGACTATTGTCATCGTCCGTGAAGACCTGCTGGGGAAAGCCCATAAGTCCTGCCCGTCGATTCTCGATTACACCGTCCTGAATGACAACGACTCCATGTTCAACACCCCACCTACGTTTGCCTGGTATCTCTCCGGCCTGGTCTTCAAATGGCTGAAGCAAAACGGCGGCGTGGCGCAGATGGACAAGATCAATCAGCAGAAAGCCGAACTGCTGTACGGCACGATCGACAAGAGCGATTTCTACCGTAACGATGTGGCGAAAGCGAACCGTTCCCGCATGAACGTACCGTTCCAGCTTGCAGACAGCAGCCTGGACAGCGTGTTCCTGGAAGAGTCGTTCGCGGCGGGTCTGCACGCGCTGAAAGGCCATCGTGTGGTTGGCGGGATGCGTGCTTCTATCTATAACGCCATGCCGCTGGAAGGGGTTAAAGCTCTGACCGATTTCATGATCGACTTCGAACGTCGTCACGGTTAATTTGCTGTTTTTCACCCCCGCAGCGTCCCTGCGGGGTTTTTATTATGTTGAGTTGAGAGTTTAGTTTTCATGGAATCCCTGACGTTACAACCTATCGCGCGGGTAGATGGCACCATCAATCTGCCTGGTTCAAAAAGTGTCTCGAACCGCGCTCTGCTGCTGGCAGCTCTGGCAAACGGCACCACCGTCCTCACCAACCTGCTGGACAGCGATGACGTGCGCCATATGCTCAATGCGCTGAAAGCGTTGGGCGTTCATTACACACTCTCTGACGATCGCACCCGCTGCGAAGTGACCGGCAACGGCGGCGCGCTGCAGGCGAGTGACGAGCTTGAGCTGTTTCTGGGTAACGCGGGTACCGCGATGCGTCCGCTGGCGGCGGCCCTGTGCCTCGGGAGCAATAACATCGTGCTGACCGGCGAGCCGCGCATGAAGGAGCGTCCGATCGGCCATCTGGTAGATGCCCTGCGTCAGGGCGGCGCGCAGATTGAGTATCTGGAGCAGGAAAATTACCCGCCACTGCGTCTGCGCGGGGGCTTTACCGGCGGTACCGTCGAGGTTGACGGCAGCGTCTCCAGCCAGTTCCTGACGGCACTGCTGATGACCGCGCCGCTGGCCCCGCAGGATACGGTTATCACGATTAAAGGTGAGCTGGTCTCCAAACCGTATATTGATATTACGCTGCATCTGATGAAAACCTTCGGCGTTGAGGTTGAAAACCAGTCTTATCAGCGCTTTGTCGTGCGTGGGGCGCAGCAGTACCAGTCGCCGGGCAACTACCTGGTTGAAGGCGATGCTTCATCCGCGTCCTATTTCCTTGCCGCTGGCGCGATTAAAGGCGGTACGGTAAAAGTGACCGGCATTGGCCGCAACAGCGTGCAGGGCGATATTCGTTTTGCTGACGTGCTGGAAAAAATGGGCGCGGTTGTCACCTGGGGGGATGATTTCATCTCCTGTACCCACGGTGAGCTGAACGCCATAGACATGGACATGAACCATATCCCGGATGCGGCGATGACCATTGCCACGGCGGCGCTGTTTGCCAAAGGCACCACCACGTTGCGCAACATCTATAACTGGCGCGTAAAAGAGACGGACCGCCTGTTCGCGATGGCAACCGAGTTGCGTAAAGTCGGCGCTGAGGTAGAAGAGGGCGAAGATTACATTCGCGTCACGCCGCCGGCAAAACTGAACTTTGCTGAAATCGGGACCTATAACGATCACCGTATGGCGATGTGTTTCTCGCTGGTGGCGCTGTCCGATACCCCTGTGACCATTCTCGATCCGAAATGTACGGCGAAAACCTTCCCGGACTATTTCGAACAGCTGGCGCGCATTAGCACCCTGGCATGATGAAGTCTTGCCGCATCACCTGATGCGGCATTTCCTTACGCTTCCTGACGATCTTTCCCGCTCATTTCTTCTACACTCTGCTTCTATCATTCCGTAATTTGCACGCAAAGGTAACAGTTGCGCACGTTGGCGCGTATAATGCGCGGCGTTCATGTTAACGGTATGCCTTATTTAAGGAGAAAAAGATGACGGCAGTTGCCCCGGTAATCACCATTGATGGGCCGAGTGGCGCAGGGAAAGGTACTCTGTGCAAAGCGATGGCGGAAGCATTGCAATGGCATCTTTTAGATTCGGGAGCAATCTATCGCGTGCTGGCGCTGGCTGCGCTGCATCATCACGTGGATGTCGCCTCTGAAGAAGCGCTGGTACCGCTGGCTGCGCATCTGGATGTGCGTTTTGTTTCTACCGATGGCAACCTGGAAGTGATCCTGGAAGGGGAAGACGTGAGCGGCGAAATCCGTACGCAGGAAGTCGCTAATGCGGCCTCCCAGGTGGCGGCTTTCCCACGCGTTCGCGAGGCGCTGCTGCGTCGCCAGCGAGCGTTTCGTGAAGCCCCGGGTCTGATCGCTGATGGACGCGACATGGGAACCGTGGTCTTCCCTGATGCGCCAGTAAAAATCTTCCTTGACGCCTCTTCGGAAGAACGTGCTCAACGCCGTATGCTTCAGTTGCAGGAAAAGGGGTTTAGTGTTAACTTTGATCGCCTTTTATCCGAGATAAAAGAGCGCGATGACCGCGATCGTAACCGCGCCGTCGCACCGCTTGTTCCTGCAGAAGATGCATTAGTTCTGGATTCAACCAGTTTAACTATTGAGCAAGTGATTGAAAAAGCGCTACAATATGCGCGCCAAAAACTGGCACTCGCGTAATCGCGACCGATTTAGCAGTACCCCCGCTGCAATGGATTGACGGCGGGTATGTGAAACAACCCCATCCGGCACGGAGCCAGGTGGACGTTAATATTAACCTGAAGATTAAACATGACTGAATCTTTTGCTCAACTGTTTGAAGAATCCTTAAAAGAAATCGAAACCCGTCCGGGTTCCATCGTTCGCGGTGTTGTTGTTGCTATCGACAAAGACGTAGTACTGGTTGACGCCGGTCTGAAATCTGAGTCCGCCATTCCGGCTGAGCAGTTCAAAAACGCCCAGGGCGAGCTGGAAATCCAGGTTGGTGACGAAGTTGACGTTGCTCTGGACGCAGTAGAAGACGGCTTCGGCGAAACCCTGCTGTCTCGTGAGAAAGCTAAACGTCACGAAGCATGGATCACGCTGGAGAAAGCTTACGAAGAAGCTGAAACTGTGGTCGGTGTTATCAACGGCAAAGTTAAAGGTGGCTTCACTGTTGAGCTGAATGGTATTCGTGCGTTCCTGCCAGGTTCACTGGTAGACGTTCGTCCAGTCCGTGACACCCTGCACCTCGAAGGCAAAGAGCTTGAGTTCAAAGTAATCAAGCTGGACCAGAAGCGTAACAACGTTGTTGTTTCCCGTCGTGCCGTTATCGAATCCGAAAACAGCGCAGAACGCGATCAGCTGCTGGAAAACCTGCAGGAAGGCATGGAAGTCAAAGGCATCGTTAAGAACCTCACTGACTACGGCGCATTCGTTGACCTGGGCGGCGTTGATGGCCTGCTGCACATCACCGACATGGCGTGGAAACGCGTTAAGCACCCAAGCGAAATCGTGAACGTGGGCGACGAAATCACTGTTAAAGTGCTGAAGTTCGACCGCGAGCGTACTCGTGTATCCCTCGGCCTGAAACAGCTGGGCGAAGATCCATGGGTAGCTATCGCTAAGCGTTACCCAGAAGGTACTAAACTGACTGGTCGCGTAACCAACCTGACCGACTACGGCTGCTTCGTTGAAATCGAAGAAGGCGTTGAAGGCCTGGTGCACGTTTCCGAAATGGACTGGACCAACAAAAACATCCACCCATCCAAAGTTGTTAACGTTGGTGATGTAGTGGAAGTGATGGTTCTGGATATCGACGAAGAACGTCGTCGTATCTCCCTGGGCCTGAAGCAGTGCAAAAACAACCCATGGCAGCAGTTCGCGGAAACCCACAACAAGGGCGACCGTGTTGAAGGTAAAATCAAGTCTATCACTGACTTCGGTATCTTCATCGGCCTGGACGGCGGCATCGATGGCCTGGTTCACCTGTCTGACATCTCCTGGAACGTTGCAGGCGAAGAAGCAGTTCGTGAATACAAAAAAGGCGACGAAATCGCTGCAGTTGTTCTGCAGGTTGACGCAGAGCGTGAGCGTATCTCCCTGGGCGTTAAACAGCTCGCAGAAGATCCGTTCAACAACTGGGTTGCACTGAACAAGAAAGGCGCAATCGTAAACGGTAAAGTGACTGCAGTTGACGCTAAAGGCGCAACCGTAGAACTGGCTGACGGCGTTGAAGGTTACCTGCGCGCTTCTGAAGCTTCACGTGACCGCGTTGAAGATGCCACTCTGGTTCTGAACGTAGGCGACGACGTTGAAGCTAAGTTCACCGGTGTTGACCGTAAGAACCGTGCAATCAGCCTGTCTGTACGTGCTAAAGACGAAGCTGATGAGAAAGATGCAATCGCAACTGTTAACAAACAGGAAGATGCAAACTTCTCTAACAACGCAATGGCTGAAGCTTTCAAAGCAGCTAAAGGCGAGTAATATCAGGTTCTCAGCATCATTTGAGCTGTAACGCATTTACAGCGCGAAGGATGATGAGCAGACTTGACAGATTGCAGGATTCGTCCTGTAATCAATAACAAAGGGCGGCTACGGCCGCCCTTGTTTAATGAGCTGTTCAGCTAATTGGTTTGAAAGGAACCGGAGGAATCATGACCAAGTCAGAATTGATTGAAAGACTTGCCAGTCAGCAACCGCATATCCCTGCCAAGGCAGTGGAAGATGCCGTAAAAGAGATGCTGGAGCATATGGCCTCCACTCTTGCCCAGGGCGAGCGCATTGAAATCCGCGGTTTCGGTAGTTTTTCTCTGCACTATCGTGCTCCACGTACCGGGCGTAACCCGAAAACTGGTGATAAAGTCGAGCTGGAAGGGAAGTACGTTCCACACTTTAAGCCGGGTAAAGAACTGCGCGATCGCGCCAATATTTACGGCAACTGAGTTTAGCCAGCCGGTTAAACTGGGTTCGAAAGAAAGCACCTGCGGGTGCTTTTTTTGTCTCCGTCACTTTCATTCTGAAGGTGTCTCGCATTTTAAGTTGCGTTTTCTACAACGCGCTAAAAACCTTGCAGCGCTTGCTGTAGATTGCATTTTTCACACCTGACACCCCGCTCGATCTGCCCGCATACTGCCACCCAGAAACAGGGAGGTAGCAATGGGAATTCCCGCTTTAGGTATCTGCGCCATTCTGGCGATAGCCCCGTTACTCTGGTTACCTGAACTGCCATCGCGTTATACCATCTGGATAATGATGGCTGGCGGGGTTGCACTGGCCGCACGCCAAAACGTACGGCTGAAGTATGTGGGGTTGACGCTGCTATTTTGCGTGTGGGGCATTCTGGCCGCGCAAGAGAGCGTCTGGCCGATGCAGCATTTAACCGCAGGTGCCGTGCAGGCCGAGGTGGAGATCGCCGCGACTGATGGTGCCACTGTGCATCAGGGAAAAATACTCACCGTTGATGGCCAGCGCTGGTGGGCGTCAACGGGCGTAACGCTTTATGGTCATTATCTGCCGCAGAAAGCGTGTGCCGGTCAGCGCTGGGCGATGACGCTCCGGCTCAGGCCTGTACACGGCGAACTGAACGACGGAGGGTACGACCCCCAGCGCAGCGCTATTGCCCGCCATCAAACGCTAAGTGGGCGTTTTACCCATGCAGAACTCATCGATGGACGCTGCAGCCTGCGAGCACAATACCTGACATCGCTGCAAAACCGACTTTCAGTTTATCGCTGGGGCGCGGTTATCCTCGGGCTGGGCATGGGAGAACGTCTGGATGTCCCCTGGGAAATAAAAGACCTGATGCGTGAAACCGGCACGCTGCATCTGATGGCGATTTCGGGTCTGCATATCGCGCTGGCGGCCTCCATCGTCTGGTTTCTTGTGCGCGGGCTTCAGTTTTTATTACCTTGCCATCGGGTCAACTGGCAGATGCCTCTGCTGGCGGGGTTATTCTTTGCTGCTTTCTACGCCTGGCTGACCGGTCTGCAACCGCCCGCGCTACGCACGGTCATCGCACTTTCTGTGCTGGCGGCGCTGCGGATCGGTTCCCGGCAATGGTCTCCATGGCAGGTGTGGATCTGCTGTGTCGCGGCGATCCTGATAAGCGATCCCTTAGCCATACTTTCGCAGAGTCTGCTTTTGTCTGCATTTGCCGTCGCCGCGCTGATTTTCTGGTTTCAGTGGTTGCCGCTTCCTCACTGGCAGTGGGCTCGCCGGATACGTCCGCTGCTGAACCTGGTCTATCTGCAGGTCGGCATGCTGTTACTTCTCATGCCGCTACAGGTTCTGATTTTCCATGGCTTTAGCATTTCATCGTTGATCGCCAACTTCTTTGCCGTTCCGTTGGTGACGTTTGTCTGCGTACCGCTGATTTTACTCGGTATGCTGCTCCATCTGCTGCCGCTGGCGGGGCTGGAAAGCGGCATCTGGTATGCAGCCGATAAAACGCTTGCCGGGTTGTTCTGGTTGCTGATGCGCCTGCCAGACGGCTGGCAGAGCGTGGACCAGCGCTGGCAGTACATGACGTTACTGCCGTGGCTTATCCTCATCGGCTGGCGTTTCCGTGCCTGGAAAACCGTTCCTGCCGTTTGTCTGGCGGGAACTGTCTTGCTGGCTTCTCCCCTCTGGCGGACGGCGAAAAGCGACGCCTGGACGCTCCATATGCTGGACGTGGGGCAGGGGCTGGCAATGGTTATTGAACGACAGGGAAAAGCCATTCTTTACGATACCGGGCTTGCCTGGCCGGGCGGGGATAGCGCACAGCGGTTAATTATTCCATGGCTGCGCTGGCATCATCTGCAGCCGGAAGGCGTTATTCTCAGCCATGAGCATCTCGACCATGCGGGAGGCCTTGTATCGCTGCAAAAAACATGGCCCGAAATGTGGGTAAGAAGTCCGTTGCACCAGACCGGGCATCGTCCCTGCTTTCGCGGGCAAAGATGGCAATGGCAGGGGTTAACGTTCACCGTCCACTGGCCCGCTGAAAATTATCCGGCTCAGGGTAACAATCACTCCTGCGTGGTAAAAATTGACGACGGCGAGCAGAGCGTTCTGCTGACGGGAGACATTGAAGCACAGGCAGAACAGGCTATGCTTAGCCATTACTGGCAGCATCTGATGTCCACCCTCATACAGGTACCTCATCACGGCAGCAATACCTCGTCGTCATTTCCGCTGGTACAGCGGGTTGAGGGAAAGATAGCTCTGGATTCAGCGGCCCGCTATAACGCATGGCGATTCCCGTCGGCTAAAGTCGTCCGGCGCTATCGAAAAGAGGGATATATCTGGCACGATACCCCCCATTCCGGGCAAATATCGGTGACATTTTCGCACCATCGCTGGCAAATCCGGCGCGTGCGGGATCAATTTTTACCCCCCTGGTATCATCAGTGGTTTGGCGCGCCCGTAGATAACGGGTAGAATATGCGGCTATTTCAACAAATGCTGGTTTTTTGAATGCATAACGACAAAGATCTCTCCACGTGGCAAACCTTCCGCCGACTCTGGCCGATGATTGCACCCTTTAAAGCAGGCCTGATCGTGGCGGGTGTAGCGTTAATCCTCAACGCAGCCAGCGATACTTTTATGTTATCGCTCCTCAAACCGTTACTGGACGACGGTTTTGGTAAAACGGATCGCTCAGTGTTGCTATGGATGCCTCTGGTGGTTATCGGGCTGATGATCTTACGCGGTATCACCAGCTATATCTCCAGCTACTGCATTTCCTGGGTTTCCGGGAAAGTGGTTATGACCATGCGCCGTCGTCTGTTCAGCCACATGATGGGCATGCCGGTCTCATTCTTTGACAAGCAATCCACCGGGACGCTGCTGTCTCGTATTACCTACGATTCAGAGCAGGTTGCCTCCTCCTCTTCAAGCGCGCTGATTACCGTCGTGCGCGAAGGAGCGTCGATCATCGGTCTGTTTGCAATGATGTTCTATTACAGCTGGCAGCTGTCGCTGATCCTTATCGTGTTGGCACCGGTCGTGTCCATTGCTATCCGCGTCGTCTCAAAGCGCTTCCGCAATATCAGTAAGAATATGCAGAACACCATGGGGCAGGTGACGACCAGCGCAGAACAGATGCTGAAAGGGCACAAAGAAGTGTTGATCTTCGGCGGTCAGGAAGTTGAAACCAAACGCTTTGACAAAGTCAGCAACAAAATGCGTCTGCAGGGGATGAAGATGGTCTCGGCCTCTTCCATTTCTGACCCGATCATTCAGCTGATTGCCTCACTGGCGCTGGCGTTCGTTCTTTATGCGGCAAGCTTCCCGAGCGTAATGGAGACGCTGACGGCGGGTACTATCACCGTAGTCTTCTCCTCGATGATTGCCCTGATGCGCCCGCTGAAATCCCTGACGAACGTGAACGCCCAGTTCCAGCGCGGGATGGCCGCCTGCCAGACGCTGTTCAGCATTCTGGATTCTGAACAGGAAAAAGACGAAGGTACACGCGAGGTAGAGCGCGCGCGTGGCGACGTGGAGTTCCGTAACGTGACCTTCACCTATCCAGGCCGCGAAACGCCGGCTCTGCGCAATATCAACCTGACGATTCCGGCAGGTAAAACCGTTGCGCTGGTAGGCCGCTCCGGCTCCGGTAAATCCACTATTGCGAGCCTCATCACTCGTTTCTACGATATTAACGAAGGTGAGATCCTGCTGGATGGTCACGACCTGCGGGAGTACACCCTGCAGTCGCTGCGTAACCAGGTTGCGCTGGTTTCTCAGAACGTGCATCTCTTCAACGATACGGTTGCCAACAACATTGCTTATGCGCGCACTGACGAGTACAGCCGCGAGCAGATTGAGAACGCAGCGCGTATGGCGTATGCAATGGACTTTATCAACAAGATGGATAACGGTCTGGATACGATCATCGGTGAAAACGGGGTACTGCTCTCCGGCGGTCAGCGCCAGCGTATCGCCATTGCGCGCGCGCTGCTGCGCGATAGCCCGATACTGATCCTGGACGAAGCAACCTCTGCACTGGATACGGAATCTGAACGCGCGATTCAGTCGGCGCTGGATGAACTGCAAAAGAACCGTACGTCGCTGGTGATTGCGCACCGTCTGTCCACTATTGAGCAGGCAGATGAGATCGTCGTGGTTGAGGACGGCATCATTGTTGAACGCGGAAGCCATGCCGATCTGCTGGAACATCGTGGCGTTTACGCCCAGCTTCATAAGATGCAGTTCGGCGAATGATTGCACGCATCTGGTCCGGTGAATCCCCGCTGTGGCTGCTGCTTTTGCCGCTCTCCTGGCTGTACGGCCTGGTGAGCGGCATTATTCGCCTGTTTTACCGTCTGGGGATCAAGCGTGCCTGGCGCGCGCCGGTTCCGGTAGTCGTGGTGGGTAACCTCACGGCGGGCGGCAACGGCAAAACGCCAGTGGTGATCTGGCTGGTGGAGCAGTTGCAAAAACGCGGCATCCGCCCCGGCGTGGTGTCGCGTGGGTATGGTGGTAAAGCGGCGCACTACCCATTGCTGCTGTCGGCGGAAACCACGACCGCAGAAGCGGGTGATGAGCCAGTATTGATTTTCCAGCGTACCGGTGCGCCGGTTGCGGTCTCCCCGGTGCGCAGCGACGCCGTGCAGGCGCTGCTTGCCGGGCATGCAGTACAAATCATTATTACTGACGATGGCCTGCAGCATTACGCTCTGGCGCGTGATAAAGAGATTGTAGTTATCGACGGCGTTCGTCGTTTCGGCAACGGCTGGTGGCTGCCCGCTGGCCCCATGCGTGAACGCGCTTCGCGTCTGAAGTCCGTTGATGCGGTGATTGTTAACGGCGGTGAAGCAAAGTCGGGTGAAATTCCTATGCGTCTGTTACCGGGAATGGCGGTCAACCTGGTGACGGGTGAACGCCGGGCGGTTGCAGAACTGCCTTCGCTGGTGGCAATGGCGGGTATTGGTCATCCGCCGCGCTTCTTCGCGACGCTGGAGCAGTGTGGCGCCCGGCTGGAAAAACGCGTTCCGCTGGCTGACCATCAGGCGCTGGCGGCAGAGCAGGTTGAGACGCTTACCGCGCCTGGCCAGACGCTCATTATGACCGAAAAAGATGCGGTGAAATGCCGTGCCTTTGCCAAAGAAAACTGGTGGTATCTGCCGGTTGACGCTGAACTCAGCGGCGAACAGCCGGAACAATTGCTTAAGGAACTGATTGCGTTGGTGCAGTAGAGGCTTACGCGGTTCTGGTGGCGCTTTGACTGACAGGAAAACGCATGTCTTTACCGCAACTCTCGCTTTCAGCCGCACGTCATTTACACCTTGCCGCGCAGGGACTGCTCAAAAAGCCCCGTCGCCGCGCGCAGCTTGCCGATATCCTCTCTACCGTCCAGCGCATGTCGCTGCTCCAAATCGACACCATTAACATTGTCGCCCGTAGCCCTTACCTGGTGCTGTTTAGCCGCCTGGGGAGTTATCCTCCGCAGTGGCTCGATGAGGCGCTCTCCAAAGGGGAGCTGATGGAGTACTGGGCTCACGAAGCCTGCTTCCTGCCCCGCAGCGATTTCGCCCTGGTGCGTCACCGTATGCTTGCTCCGGAAAAGATGGGATGGAAATACCGGCAGGCGTGGATGGAGGAACATGAGGCCGAAATAGAGCAGCTTATCAGCCATATTCAAAAAAACGGCCCCGTTCGATCCGCCGATTTTGAACATCCGCGCAAAGGTGCAGGCGGATGGTGGGAGTGGAAGCCGCACAAGCGTCATCTTGAAGGGTTGTTCACGTCAGGCAAAGTCATGGTCATTGAACGGCGTAATTTTCAGCGCGTTTATGATCTGACGCATCGCGTGATGCCTCACTGGGACGACGAGCGGGATCTGCTTACCCAGGAGGTGGCCGAGGCCAGCATGCTGGAGAACAGCGCCCGCAGCCTGGGCATTTTCCGTCCGCAATGGCTGGCAGACTATTACCGCCTCCGTCAGCCCGCTCTGAAGCCTCTGCTGGACACGTGGCAACGCGAGAAGCGCGTCATTCCCGTTACCGTGGAAACGCTGGGCGAAATGTGGCTGCACGCGGAACTCCTCCCGTTATTGCCTCAGGCCCTGGAGGGCAAACTTCAGGCGACCCACAGCGCGGTATTGTCGCCGTTCGACCCGGTTGTCTGGGACAGAAAACGCGCCGAGCAGCTGTTTGACTTCAGCTACCGGCTGGAATGCTATACCCCGGCGCCAAAGCGGCAATACGGCTACTTTGTTTTACCGCTGCTGCACAAGGGACAACTGGTCGGGCGCATGGATGCCAAAATGCACCGCAAGACCGGCACGCTTGAAGTCATTGCCCTTTATCTGCAAGAGGGCATCAGGGTCACGGCGAGCCTGGAAAAAGGGTTAACGTCCGCCATTAGCGAGTTCGCGCGCTGGCAGGAGGCTCGCGACGTAACGCTTGGCCGGGTACCTGACGGGTTATTCACATCCTGTCGAAGTGGCTGGGAAACAGGCACGCCCTGAAAAGGGAATGTGTTAAGCTTTAGCGATTACCCATACGGAGGAACTATGGATCACCGTTTACTTGAAATTATTGCCTGCCCGGTATGCAACGGCAAACTCTACTACAGCCAGGACAAACAGGAGCTGATCTGCAAGCTGGACAGTCTGGCCTTCCCGCTGCGTGACGGCATTCCGGTACTGCTGGAAAATGAAGCCCGTTCCCTGGTGGCAGAAGAGAGCAAACCATGAGTTTTGTTGTCATTATTCCTGCACGTTATGCCTCAACGCGTCTGCCGGGTAAACCGCTGGTAGATATCAACGGCAAGCCGATGATTGTGCATGTCCTTGAGCGGGCGCGTGAGTCCGGTGCCGACCGCATTATCGTTGCAACCGATCATCCTGATGTCGCCCGTGCGGTTGAGGCCGCAGGCGGTGAGGTGTGCATGACCCGCGCCGATCACCAGTCCGGCACCGAGCGTCTGGCGGAAGTGGTTGAGAAATGTGGTTTCAGTGACGATACGGTCATCGTCAACGTGCAGGGCGACGAGCCGATGATCCCGGCCGTTATTATCCGTCAGGTGGCGGAAAACCTGGCGCAGCGTCAGGTCGGTATGGCGACGCTCGCGGTGCCTATTCACCACGCTGAAGAGGCATTCAATCCGAATGCGGTGAAGGTGGTGATGGATGCCGAAGGCTATGCGCTCTATTTCTCCCGCGCTACGATTCCGTGGGATCGCGATCGCTTTGCGCTCTCTAAAGAGACCATCGGTGATTCTTTCCTGCGTCATATTGGGATCTACGGCTATCGCGCCGGCTTTATTCGCCGCTATGTAGCCTGGGCGCCGAGCCCGCTGGAGCATATCGAAATGCTGGAGCAGCTTCGCGTGCTCTGGTATGGCGAAAAAATCCACGTTGCCGTTGCCCGCGAAGTACCGGGAACAGGCGTTGATACGCCGGAAGATCTTGAGCGCGTCCGCGCCGAGTTGCGCTAATCCCGCCTGCATCCCTCCTTTCGGAGGGATGTCCTCTCCCCGCAAATTCCCCTTTCTTTACCCTAATTGATCTCTTCCGGGTGACATCTTCACGCTGTGCGCTCATTATAAAAGCAGTAGTCTTAATGGGGGTAATCTCATATGGAACAGCTGCGTGCCGAACTTAGCCATCTGCTGGGTGAGAAGTTAAGCCGGGTCGAATGCGTGAGTGAAAAGGTCGATACCGCGCTCTGGTCGTTGTATGACGGCCAGGGCAACCCGATGCCGCTGATGGCACAAAGCTTCTCGTCACCGGGCGTGGCCAGGCAGCTTGCCTGGAAAATGTCGATGCTGGCACGGGAGGGAACCGTCCGTATGCCGACCGTGTACGGCGTGATGACCCACGAGGAACATCCCGGCCCGGACGTACTGCTGATTGAGCGTTTACGCGGTGTGCCGGTTGAAGCGCCCGCGCGTACGCCGGAACGCTGGGAACAGCTGAAAGATCAGATTGTTGAGGCGCTGCTGGCCTGGCACCGACAGGATAGCCGCGGGCTTGTTGGTCCGGTTGACAGCACCCAGGAAAACCTGTGGCCGCTGTGGTATCGCCAGCGGGTGGAAGTGCTGTGGGGGACGCTTAACCAGTTCAACAATACCGGTTTGACCATGCAGGACAAACGTATTCTGTTTCGCACCCGCGAGTGCTTACCGGCGCTGTTCGACGGCTTTAACGACAACTGCGTGCTGATCCACGGCAATTTTACTCTGCGCAGTATGCTCAAAGACTCCCGCAGCGATCAGCTCCTGGCGATGCTAGGGCCGGGGATCATGCTCTGGGCACCGCGGGAATATGAGCTGTTCAGGCTCAGCGACAGCGGGGCGGCGGAAGGTTTACTGTGGCACTACCTTCAACGCGCGCCCGTTGCAGAGGCGTTTCTCTGGCGTCGCTGGCTTTATCTGCTCTGGGACGAAGTGGCGCAGCTGGTCAACACCGGACGTTTCAATCGCGCCAACTTCGATCTGGCGGCTAAATCACTCTTGCCCTGGCTCGCCTGACGAGCCTTTCAGCCACTGCCAGAGGCGTCCGAGCGTCTCGTAGCCAACGCGATCGCTATGCATCAACCACATCGGAGAGGGGATCACCCGTTCCCATGGGTTGAGCGGCGCGCTGATGGCCATCTGGTTTGCCGGTGCGGGAAGCGGGTGCAAACCTTGCTTCTCGAAGAAAATCATCGCTCTTGGCAGGTGCGAGGCGGAGGTCACCAGTAAGAACGGAACATCGCCAATCGCCTGCTTCACCGCGGCAGCCTCTTCCTCGGTATCCTTTGGGCTGTCCAGCGTGATGATAGAGGAACGCGGTACGCCGAGCGATTCCGCGATTCTGGCCCCCGCTTCAGCTGTACTCACCGGGTTGGTTTTGGCCGCTGCGCCGGTGAAGATCATTTTTGATCCCGGATTCGCCAGCCACAGGCGAATACCTTCGTTTAGCCGCGGCAGGCTGTTGTTGATCAGGTTCGAACTGGGGGCCCAGTCAGGGTCCCAGGTATACCCGCCGCCCAGCACAACGATGTAATCAACTTTCTGGTTTCCCTGCCACGTAGGGTACCTGTTTTCGATGGGGCGCAGCAGTCCATCCGCCACTGGCTGCAGGCTCAGCAGCAGCAGGACCAGCCAGCCGAACGTAATAAGCGTTTTGCCACTCTTCTGAAAGCGACTAAACCACACCAGCGCCAGCCCCAGCGCGATGATAATAAGCAGCAGCGGAAGGGGAAGCATCATCCCTCCAACGTATTTCTTAAGGGTAAAAAGCATCCTTTTTGGTTCCTTTTTTGACCATACAGCAGATGATTACCGGTGATATTACACCAGAGAGGTTCATTCTCCGCGCGGGTGTGACAAAATAGCGGTTTTGCAGTTAGCGAGTGGAACTCTCCCAATGCGGGATCGCAATTTTGATGACATCGCGGAAAAGTTTTCGCGCAACATTTATGGCACCACGAAAGGGCAGCTCCGTCAGACGATCCTCTGGCAGGATCTGGACACTATTCTGGCGACGTTCGGTGGTCAAACGTTGCGCGTGCTGGACGCCGGTGGTGGTGAAGGGCAGACGGCGATAAAAATGGCTGAACGCGGTCATCACGTCACGCTTTGCGATCTTTCTGCTGAAATGGTCGCCCGCGCGACGCGTGCCGCAGAAGAGAAAGGTGTGAGCGACAACATGCATTTTATACAATGCGCCGCTCAGGACATCGCGCAGCATTTGGAAACCCAGGTTGATCTGATATTGTTTCATGCGGTGCTGGAGTGGGTTGCCGATCCGCAAAGCGTGTTACAAACCCTGTGGTCAATGTTACGTCCGGGCGGTACGCTGTCGCTGATGTTCTACAATGCTAACGGCTTCCTGATGCACAACATGGTGGCAGGGAACTTCGACTATGTTCAGGTCGGGATGCCGAAAAAGAAAAAACGCACGCTTTCCCCGGACTATCCGCGCGATCCGCAGCAGGTTTACGGCTGGCTGGAAGAGATTGGCTGGCAGATCGTCGGGAAGACGGGCGTCAGGGTGTTTCATGATTATCTGCGTGAAAAACACAAACAGCGTGACTGTTTTGACACCTTAACAGAATTAGAAACGCGGTATTGCCGCCAGGAGCCGTTCGTCAGCCTTGGCCGCTATATTCACGTCACCGCGCACAAGCCGCAGATGCAAGGATAACCTATGAGTGAATTTTCCCAGACAGTCCCCGAACTGGTTGCCTGGGCCAGGAAAAACGATTTCTCCATCTCGCTGCCGGTAGACAGACTCTCTTTCCTGCTGGCGGTTGCCACGCTGAACGGCGAACGGTTGGATGGTGAAATGAGCGAGGGTGAACTGGTGGATGCGTTCCGCCACGTCAGTGATGCGTTTGAGCAAACCAGCGAAACCATTAGCGTGCGTGCCAATAACGCAATCAACGATATGGTGCGTCAACGTCTGCTGAACCGCTTTACCAGCGAGCAGGCGGAAGGAAACGCCATCTATCGCCTGACGCCGCTGGGCATCGGCATCACCGATTACTACATTCGCCAGCGCGAATTTTCCACGCTGCGTCTCTCCATGCAGCTGTCGATCGTGGCGGGTGAGCTTAAACGTGCCGCCGACGCGGCCGATGAAAACGGTGACGAATTCCACTGGCACCGCAACGTTTACGCGCCGCTGAAATACTCGGTGGCCGAGATTTTCGACAGTATCGATCTCACTCAACGTCTGATGGATGAGCAGCAGCAGCAGGTGAAAGACGATATCGCGCAGCTGCTGAACAAAGACTGGCGTGCGGCCATTTCCAGCTGTGAACTTTTATTGTCAGAAACCTCCGGTACGCTGCGTGAGCTGCAGGATACGCTGGAGGCCGCAGGGGACAAGCTGCAGGCCAACCTGCTGCGCATCCAGGATGCGACCATGGCGCACGACGATCTGCATTTTATCGACCGTCTGGTGTTTGATCTGCAGAGCAAACTTGACCGCATTATCAGCTGGGGCCAGCAGTCGATCGATCTGTGGATCGGCTATGACCGCCACGTGCATAAATTTATCCGTACCGCGATTGATATGGATAAAAACCGCGTCTTTGCTCAGCGTCTTCGTCAGTCGGTACAGACCTACTTTGATGCACCGTGGGCGCTGACCTATGCCAATGCCGATCGTCTGTTGGATATGCGCGACGAAGAGATGGCGCTGCGCGATGAAGAGGTCACCGGTGAACTGCCGCCGGATCTGGAGTACGAAGAATTCAACGAAATTCGTGAGCAACTTGCGGCGATGATCGAAGAACAGCTCGCCGTCTACAAAACCAGACAAGCGCCGCTGGATCTTGGGCTCGTGGTGCGCGACTATCTGGCGCAATATCCGCGTGCGCGCCACTTCGACGTTGCCCGCATTGTGGTAGACCAGGCGGTGCGCCTGGGTATCGCGCAAGCAGACTTCACCGGACTGCCGCCGAAGTGGCAGCCAATTAACGATTACGGAGCCAAGGTACAGGCGCATGTCATTGACAAATATTGAACAAGTGATGCCAGTTAAGCTGGCACAGGCGCTGGCGAATCCGTTATTTCCGGCGCTGGACAGCCAGCTGCGTGCCGGTCGTCACATTGGCCTGGACGAGCTGGATAATCACGCCTTTTTGATGGACTTCCAGGAGTACCTGGAAGAGTTTTACGCCCGCTATAACGTGGAGCTTATCCGCGCGCCGGAAGGCTTTTTCTATCTGCGCCCGCGTTCCACGACCCTGATCCCGCGCTCCGTGCTCTCCGAGCTGGACATGATGGTTGGCAAAATTCTTTGCTATCTCTACCTCAGCCCGGAACGCCTGGCAAATGAAGGCATCTTCACCCAGCAGGAGCTGTACGATGAACTGCTGACGCTGGCGGATGAGAGCAAGCTGCTTAAGCTGGTGAATAACCGTTCGACGGGGTCGGATCTTGACCGTCAGAAATTACAGGAAAAGGTTCGCTCTTCCCTGAACCGTCTGCGCCGTCTGGGGATGGTCTGGTTTATGGGCCACGACAGCAGCAAATTCCGCATCACGGAATCGGTCTTCCGCTTCGGCGCCGACGTGCGTGCGGGCGATGACGCGCGTGAAGCGCAGCTTCGCATGATCCGCGACGGTGAAGCGATGCCGGTGGAAAACCATTTGCAGCTCAATGATGAGCATGAAGAGAATCTGCCGGATAGCGGGGAGGAAGAGTAATGATTGAACGCGGTAAATTTCGCTCACTGACGCTGATTAACTGGAACGGCTTCTTTGCCCGAACCTTCGATCTGGATGAGCTGGTCACGACGCTCTCCGGTGGTAACGGGGCAGGTAAATCCACCACCATGGCGGCGTTTGTAACGGCGCTGATCCCCGACCTGACGCTGCTTCACTTCCGTAACACCACCGAAGCGGGCGCGACAAGCGGCTCCCGCGATAAAGGCCTGCACGGTAAGCTGAAAGCGGGCGTCTGTTATTCCGTGCTGGACGTCATCAACTCCCGTCACCAGCGCGTGGTGGTGGGCGTACGTCTGCAACAGGTTGCCGGCCGCGACCGTAAAGTGGATATCAAACCGTTCGCCATTCAGGGGCTGCCAACCTCCGTACAGCCGACCGCGCTGCTGACGGAAACGCTGAATGAACGCCAGGCGCGCGTCCTGACGCTGCAGGAGCTGAAGGACAAGCTTGAAGCCATCGAAGGGGTGCAGTTTAAGCAGTTCAACTCCATTACCGACTACCACTCCCTGATGTTCGATCTGGGCGTGGTGGCGCGCCGTCTGCGCACCGCTTCAGACCGTAGTAAATACTACCGTCTGATCGAAGCCTCCCTGTACGGCGGTATCTCCAGCGCCATTACCCGTTCCCTGCGTGACTATCTGCTGCCGGAAAACAGCGGCGTGCGTAAGGCCTTCCAGGACATGGAGGCGGCATTGCGTGAAAACCGCATGACGCTGGAAGCGATTCGCGTTACCCAGTCTGACCGCGACCTGTTTAAACATCTGATCAGCGAAGCGACCAACTACGTGGCGGCGGACTATATGCGCCACGCCAACGAGCGCCGCGTCCATCTCGATCAGGCATTAGAATATCGCCGCGAGCTGTTTACCTCCCGTAAACAGCTGGTGGCTGAGCAGTACAAGCACGTCGAAATGGCGCGCGAGTTGGGTGAGCACAACGGTGCCGAGGGCGACCTGGAAGCCGACTATCAGGCCGCCAGCGATCACCTGAACCTGGTGCAGACCGCGCTGCGTCAGCAGGAAAAGATCGAACGCTACGAAGCGGACCTCGATGAGCTGCAAATTCGTCTCGAAGAGCAGAATGAAGTGGTGGCCGAAGCCGCCGAGATGCAGGAAGAGAACGAAGCCCGCGCCGAAGCCGCCGAGCTGGAAGTGGACGAGCTGAAAAGCCAGCTTGCGGATTACCAGCAGGCGCTGGATGTGCAGCAGACGCGTGCGATTCAGTACAACCAGGCGCTACAGGCGCTACAGCGTGCGAAAGAGCTGTGCCATCTGCCAGACCTGACGCCGGAAAGTGCCGACGAGTGGCTGGACACCTTCCAGGCCAAAGAGCAGGAAGCCACCGAGAAACTGCTCTCGCTTGAGCAGAAAATGAGCGTCGCGCAAACGGCGCACAGCCAGTTTGAACAGGCTTATCAGCTGGTAGTTGCCATTAACGGCCCGCTGGCGCGTAGCGAAGCCTGGGACGTTGCCCGTGAACTGCTGCGCGACGGCGTCAACCAGCGCCATCTGGCCGAGCAGGTGCAGCCGCTGCGTATGCGCCTGAACGAGCTGGAACAGCGCCTGCGCGAGCAGCAGGAAGCCGAACGTCTGCTGGCCGAGTTCTGCAAGCGTCAGGGTAAACATTACGATTTCGACGAGCTTGAGGCCCTGCATCAGGAATTGGAAGCGCGTATTGCGGCCCTGTCCGATACCGTATCAAATGCCAGCGAACAGCGTATGACGCTGCGTCAGGAGCTGGAGCAGCTTCAGTCCCGTTCGAAGGCGCTCCTGCAGCGTGCGCCGGTCTGGCTGGCAGCGCAAAGCAGCCTGAACCAGCTCAGCGAACAGTGCGGCGAGCAGTTCGAATCCAGCCAGCAGGTGACCGAATACCTGCAACAGCTGCTGGAGCGCGAGCGCGAAGCCATTGTTGAACGTGACGAAGTGGGTGCCCGCAAGCGTGACGTCGATGAAGAAATCGAGCGCTTAAGCCAGCCGGGCGGGTCAGAAGATCCGCGTCTGAACACGTTAGCCGAGCGTTTTGGCGGCGTACTGCTGTCTGAGATTTACGATGACGTTGGCCTGGACGATGCGCCGTACTTCTCCGCGCTGTACGGTCCATCCCGCAACGCAATTGTGGTGCCGGATCTGTCGCTGATTTCTGAGCAGCTCGCAGGGCTGGAAGATTGCCCGGAAGATCTCTACCTGATCGAAGGGGATCCGCAGTCGTTCGATGACAGCGTTTTCAGCGTTGACGAGCTGGAAAAAGCGGTGGTGGTGAAAATCGCCGACCGCCAGTGGCGTTACTCCCGCTTCCCGGAGCTGCCGCTGTTTGGCCGCGCCGCGCGCGAAAGCCGCATCGAGAGTCTCCACGCCGAGCGTGAAACGCTGTCTGAACGCTTTGCCACCCTGTCGTTCGATGTACAGAAAACCCAGCGTCTGCACCAGGCGTTCAGCCGCTTTATCGGCAGCCATCTGGGCGTGGCGTTTGAAGCCGACCCGGAAGCGGAAATCCGCAAGCTCAACACCCGCCGTGGCGAGCTGGAGCGCGCGATTGCCAGTCATGAAAGTGACAACCAGCAGAGCCGCGTCCAGTTCGAACAGGCGAAAGAGGGCGTCGCTGCCCTTAACCGCATTCTGCCGCGCCTGAACCTGCTGGCGGATGACACGCTGGCCGACCGCGTGGATGAGATCCAGGAACGTCTGGATGAAGCCCAGGAAGCCGCGCGTTTCGTGCAGCAGCACGGCAACCAGCTGGCGAAGCTGGAGCCCGTCGTGTCTGTACTGCAGAGCGACCCGGAACAGTTCGAGCAGTTAAAAGAAGATTATGCCTGGTCGCAGCAGGTGCAGCGCGAAGCGCGTCAGCAGGCGTTCGCCCTGACGGAAGTGGTGCAGCGTCGTGCGCACTTCGGCTACTCCGATTCGGCTGAAATGCTGAGCGGTAACAGCGACCTGAATGAAAAACTGCGCCAGCGCCTTGAGCAGGCGGAAGCGGAACGTACCCGCGCTCGCGAAGCGATGCGCAGCCACTCCGCTCAGCTGAACCAGTACAACCAGGTGCTGGCCTCGCTGAAAAGCTCCTTCGACACCAAGAAAGAGCTGTTAAACGACCTGCAGAAAGAGCTGCAGGACATTGGCGTTCGTGCCGACAGCGGGGCGGAAGAGCGCGCGCGCATTCGTCGTGATGAGCTGCATAGCCAGCTCAGCAATAACCGCGCGCGTCGTAATCAGCTGGAAAAAGCGCTCACCTTCTGCGAAGCGGAAATGGATAACCTGACCCGCCGCCTGCGCAAGCTGGAGCGCGACTATCATGAAATGCGCGAGCAGGTCGTGACGGCGAAAGCGGGCTGGTGCGCTGTGATGCGGATGGTGAAAGACAACAACGTTGAACGTCGCCTGCACCGTCGCGAGCTGGCATACCTTTCTGCCGATGAGCTGCGTTCGATGTCGGATAAGGCGCTGGGTGCGCTGCGTCTGGCGGTGGCGGATAACGAACACCTGCGCGATGTGCTGCGCATGTCAGAGGATCCGAAACGTCCTGAACGTAAAATTCAGTTCTTCGTTGCGGTTTATCAGCACCTGCGCGAGCGTATTCGTCAGGACATTATCCGTACCGACGATCCGGTCGAAGCCATCGAACAGATGGAAATTGAGCTGGGCCGCCTGACGGAAGAGCTGACCTCCCGCGAGCAGAAGCTGGCGATCAGCTCCCGCAGCGTGGCGAATATCATTCGCAAAACCATTCAGCGCGAGCAGAACCGTATCCGCCAGCTGAACCAGGGGCTGCAGAGCGTCTCGTTTGGTCAGGTCAACAGCGTGCGTCTTAACGTCAACGTGCGTGAAGCCCACGCGACGCTGCTGGAAGTGCTCTCTGAGCAGCACGAGCAGCATCAGGATCTGTTCAACAGCAACCGTCTGACCTTCTCCGAAGCGCTGGCGAAGCTGTATCAGCGCCTGAATCCGCAGATTGATATGGGCCAGCGTACGCCGCAAACCATCGGTGAAGAGCTGCTGGACTATCGTAACTACCTGGAAATGGAAGTTGAGGTAAACCGTGGTTCAGACGGCTGGCTGCGTGCGGAATCCGGAGCGCTGTCGACCGGTGAAGCCATTGGTACCGGGATGTCGATTCTGGTGATGGTGGTGCAGAGCTGGGAAGATGAAGCGCGCCGCCTGCGCGGGAAAGACATCTCCCCATGCCGACTGCTGTTCCTCGATGAAGCGGCGCGTCTTGATGCCCGCTCGATTGCCACGCTGTTTGAGCTTTGCGAACGTCTCGATATGCAGCTCATCATTGCGGCACCGGAAAACATCAGCCCTGAAAAAGGCACCACCTATAAGCTGGTGCGTAAAGTGTTCCAGAACAGCGAACACGTGCACGTTGTCGGGCTGCGTGGCTTTGCGCCGCAGCCGCCGGAATCATTGCCGGAAACCACGGCGGACGCTTCCTGAGGCGTTTTGTTACAAAGAGCGGCGCAGAAGCGCCGCTTTTTTTATTCTCTTAACTTGTGTTCAGGGCTGCGTTATCTTTAAACTTCTTTACATAAGGTAAGGCAACAGAGTTGTCGTCTACCTATAATAAAATAAAGCCCCACCGTGATGGGCATGTCGTGAAAACAGGGGGCAAGGGATGTTGCTAAAGAAAGAATGTGGTCGTCAGCTGTCAGCGCTGAGTTTATGTCTGGCAGTGATGTTTGCTCCACTGTTAACCGCCCAGGCCGACGAGCCTGAAATTGTGCCGACTGACAGCACCGCAACGACAGGCGCGCAGCCGACGTCATTGTCTCAGCCGCTGGAACAGTCTACGGCAACGGCCATCATGGCCGGGATTAAGCCGCTGCCGGAAGGCATCGACGTTGAATCGCTCAGCCAGCAGCTCCAGACAGGCCTGCCTTCAGGCTACACGCCTGCCTATATCAATCAGCTCACGCTGCTTTATGCTGCCCGCGATATGAAACCCATGTGGGAAAATCGTGAAGCCGTGCGCGCCTTCCAGCAACAGCTGGCGGAAGTGGCGATTGCGGGATTCCAGCCGCAGTTTACGAAGTGGGTTGAGCTGTTAACCGATCCTGCCGTCACCGGTCAGGCGCGGGACGTGGTCCTTTCCGATGCCATGATGGGTTACCTGCAGTTTGTGGCGGGTATTCCGGTCAATGGCAACCGCTGGCTGTACAGCGATAGGCCCTATAAGCTGGCGACGCCAGCCCTGTCGGTGATTAACCAGTGGCAATTAGCGCTGGATAACGGCGACCTGCCGCGCTTCATTGCCAGCCTCGCGCCGGCGCATCCACAGTATGCCACGATGCACCAGTCGCTCCTCGCGCTGGTGGGGGGGGACTCGCGTCCATGGCCGCAAATTCGGGGGACCGCAACGCTGCGTCCGGGTCAGTGGAGCAGCGATGTGCCAGCCCTGCGCGAGATCCTTAAACGCTCCGGTATTCTTGATGGCGGGCCGAACATTGCCCTGCCGGGCGACGATCCGCAAAGCGCGGTGGTCAGCCCGTCAGCGCCCATAAAAGAGAACAAGGCCACTACCCTGAGCAATAAGCCCGAGGCTTACGATCGTGAGCTGGTCGCCGCGGTTAAACAGTTCCAGGCCGCTCAGGGGCTGGGAGCCGATGGCGTCATTGGACCTTCAACGCGTGACTGGCTTAACGTATCGCCTGCGCAGCGGGCCGGGGTGCTGGCGCTTAATATTCAGCGTTTGCGTTTGCTGCCGGGCACGCTGTCTACCGGCATTATGGTCAATATCCCGGCCTATTCACTGGTTTATTATCAGGATGGTAGCGAGAAGCTGGCCTCGCGCGTGATTGTCGGGCGTCCGGATCGCAAAACGCCGATGATGAGCAGCGCGTTAAATAACGTGGTGGTTAACCCGCCGTGGAATGTGCCGCCGACGCTGGCGCGTAAGGACATTCTGCCTAAGGTCTGGAACGATCCGGGTTATCTGGAACGTCACGGCTATACGGTCATGCGTGGCTGGAACAGTAAAGAGGCGATCGATCCTTATATGGTCGACTGGTCGACGATCACGGCCTCCAACCTGCCGTTCCGCTTCCAGCAGGCTCCCGGAGCGCATAACTCGCTGGGGCGCTACAAATTCAACATGCCAAGTTCAGATGCTATCTATCTGCACGATACGCCGAACCACAATCTGTTCCAGAAAGATACCCGGGCACTGAGTTCAGGCTGCGTGCGCGTGAATAAAGCCTCGGAGCTGGCCAACATGCTGCTGCAGGATGCGGGCTGGAACGATACGCGTATTTCTGACGCCCTGAAGCAGGGTGATACGCGCTACGTGAATATTCGCCACAACATTCCGGTTAATCTTTATTATCTGACAGCGTTTGTGGGTGAAGACGGTCGCACGCAGTACCGTACAGATATTTACAATTATGATCTCACCGCGCGATCCGGCGCACAAATTTTGCCAAAAGCGGAACAATTAATCAGGTAAATGAAGTAGTTCGGGAAAAATGATTGTCGTAAGTTATGGTGAATCGGGGCCAATATCGCTGTAAGCCGCGTATTCACTGGGGTTGGGCGCCTTGACGTACCCTGTTTTGCCAGTTAAGGTGCCCTTCGTGCGCTAAGCATATTACGATTTCCTTGACCTGTAGACCTGATTATCATGGACAAATTTGACGCTAATCGCCGCAAGCTGCTGGCGTTAGGTGGTGTTGCGCTTGGCGCAGCGGCCATCTTACCGACGCCAGCATTTGCCACCCTCTCGACACCTCGTCCGCGCGTTTTAACGCTCAGCAATCTTCACACCGGTGAGTCGCTAAAAGCGGAGTTTTTCGATGGCAGAGGCTATATTCAGGATGAATTAGCAAGACTCAACCATTTTTTCCGTGATTTCCGCGCGAATAAAGTAAAAGCCATCGACCCAGGACTGTTTGATCAGCTTTTCCGCCTTCAGGGCCTGCTGGGCACCAGCAAGCCGGTGCAGCTTATTTCTGGTTATCGCTCAATTGATACCAACAATGAACTGCGCGCCCATAGCCGTGGGGTAGCGAAAAAAAGCTACCACACGAAGGGACAGGCAATGGATTTCCACATTGAAGGCGTTTCGTTAGCCAATATTCGCAAAGCCGCGTTATCTATGCGCGCGGGTGGTGTAGGATATTACCCACGTAGCAACTTTGTGCATATTGATACCGGGCCGGTTCGGCACTGGTAATAACGAAACACAGGAGCAGTATGAACTATCGTATTATTCCGGTTACCGCGTTCTCCCAGAACTGTTCATTAATCTGGTGCGAGCAAACCAAACTGGCCGCGCTTGTCGATCCCGGCGGTGACGCTGAGAAAATCAAGCAGGACGTTGCCGACAGCGGCGTGACGCTGATGCAGATTTTACTGACGCATGGTCACCTCGACCACGTAGGCGCAGCGGCTGAACTGGCTAAACACTACGGTGTGCCGATTATTGGCCCGGAAAAAGAAGATGAGTTCTGGCTGCAGGGGTTACCCGCCCAAAGCCGCATGTTTGGCCTTGATGAGTGTCTGCCATTGACGCCCGATCGCTGGCTGAACGAAGGAGAGCGCGTTAACGTAGGGAATGTGACTTTACAGGTGTTGCATTGTCCTGGGCATACGCCAGGCCATATCGTCTTCTTTGACGACCAGTCCCGTCTGCTGATTTCCGGCGATGTGATTTTCAAAGGTGGTGTAGGACGCAGCGATTTTCCGCGCGGCGATCACGGGCAGCTGATTCAGTCGATTAAACAGAAGTTATTGCCGCTGGGTGATGACGTTACGTTTATCCCTGGACACGGTCCGATGTCGACGCTGGGCTATGAACGGCTCAATAACCCGTTCCTTCAGGATGAAATGCCTGTCTGGTAACCAGCATAAAAAAGCCTGCTTAACGCAGGCTTTTTTGTGGGCGCAAATTACAGGACGGCGACAATCGCTTCGCACAGTGGCGCCATGTTGTCAGGGGTCATGCCTGCAACGTTTACGCGGCCAGAGGCTACGGCGTATACGCCAAACTCTTCACGCAGACGCAGAACCTGCTCTTTGGTCAGGCCGCTGAACGAGAACATACCGTTCTGTTTGATGATGAAGCTGAAGTCGCGGTCAGCGCCTTTCTCAGCCAGGGTGTTCACAAACAGCAGGCGCATGCGCTGGATACGCTGACGCATATCGTTCAGCTCTTGTTCCCAAATCGCGCGCAGCGCATCGTTGCTCAGAATGGTCGCAACAACAGATGCACCGTGTGCCGGCGGGTTAGAGTAGTTAGCGCGGATCACGGATTTCATCTGGCTGAAAGCGCGATCGGCGGTCTCATCGTTAGCCGCAACCAGCGTACAGGCGCCTACACGCTCATTGTACAGACCAAAGTTCTTGGAGTAGGAGCTTGCAACGATCAGCTCCTGATGCACGGCTGCGAACGCGCGCAGGCCTTCAGCATCTTCTTCCAGACCGCGGGCGAAGCCCTGGTAAGCAAAGTCAAACAGCGGCAGCCAGCCTTTTTCTACGGACAGCTTCGCCAGGTGTTCCCACTGCTCAAGCGTTGGATCGATACCGGTTGGGTTGTGGCAGCAGCCGTGGAACAGCACCACGTCACCCGCCTGCGCTTCGCTCAGGCTTGAGAGCAGGCCGTCAAAGTCGAGAGCGTGGTTTGCCGCATCGTAGTAAGCATATTCGCGCACTTCCAGGCCCGCAGAGTTAAAGACGCTCTTGTGGTTCGGCCAGCTTGGGTTGCTCACCCATACGCGCTTCACAGAGGTGTTTTTCGCAAGGAAATCCGCCGCCACGCGCAGCGCGCCGGTACCGCCAGGGGTCTGCGCCGTGCGCGCACGTTTGTCACTCACAATTGCGCTGCCTTTACCGAACAGCAGCTCCTGGGTGCAGCGACCAAATTCAGGGATACCATCAATACCGAGGTAGTTTTTGGTGGTTTCATTTTCCAGCAGATACTGCTCAGCTTTCTTAACGCTGGTCAGTACCGGAGTTTTGCCGGTTTCATCTTTATATACACCAATACCCAGGTTGATTTTGCCAGGGCGGTCGTCGGCACGAAACAGATCGGCCAGGCCCAGAATAGGGTCGGCAGGAGCGGCGGTAATGTTCTCAAACATGACGAAGTTCCATTGTGATTACAGAAGTGAAATCCGCTATCAGGTTAACGGGAGATTTACAAAATGCCAACCGTTTGCGACGAAAAGCGTGCGGCTTTTCAAAAGTCGCCATTATTTTCTGTCAGGCATAAAAAAACAGGGCCGAAGCCCTGTTCATTATGCATATAACAAAGTGGTGTTCTGATTAGAACTGGTAGGTTACACCCACAGCAGCCATATCGTCGTTGCCGTTCAGACCGCCAACCACTTTCGCGTAGTCGGTGTCTTTGTCCAGCAGGTTGATGTAGTAGTCAGCCCACACGTTGAAGTTTTTGTTGAAGTAGTAAGTCGCGCCAACCTGGATGAATTTAGCCAGGTCTGCATCGCCGCCTGAGAAGGTGCCGTTAGCATTGGTTACGCCAACCAGGTCTTTACCTTTGGTCTGCACGTAAGAGATTGCCGGACGCAGGCCGAAGTCGAACTGGTACTGAGCAACCACTTCGAAGTTCTGCGTTTTGTTAGCAAAACCAGCATCGCCGCTGGAACCGGTACGGGTGGTGTTACGGGTTTCAGCATAGGTGGTTGCCAGGTACAGGTTGTTGGCGTCGTATTTCAGACCCACGCCCCATGCTTCAGCTTTATCGCCCAGGCCGTCAGCTTTCTGATTCAGAGTACGGTTTGCGTTGCTGTAAGATGCGATTGCACCGAAGCCTTCGCCAAAATCGTAACCCAGAGAGTAACCTACGCCGTCACCGTTGGAGGTTTTAACGTCAGTACGGTCGTTTTTGCCCTGGTACTGTACGCCCATGCTCAGACCGTCAACCAGACCGAAGAAGTCGGTGTTACGGTAGGTCAGCAGGCCGGTGCTGCGGCTGGTCATGAAGTTATCAACGTAGTTACCGCCCCAGGTCATCCCGGAGAAGGACGGCGCCATATCGGTGTAAGATTCTACGTCGTAAACGATACCGTAGTTACGACCGTAGTCGATGCTGCCAGCATCGCCCGCTTTCAGGCCCGCAAAGGCCAGACGGTTTTTGTTAGCCTGAGCGGTGTTCTCAGCCTGGTTAGCCATGAAGCGGTATTCCCACTGGCCGTAACCGGTCAGCTGATCGTTGATCTGGGTTTCGCCTTTAAAACCGATCTGCGCGTAAGTTGCGTCGTTGTTGTTAGTGTCATCGCCAGAGGTCACAAAATCGTGCTCGGCGTTAACTTTCCCGTAGAAGTCCAGTTTGTTGCCGTTCTTGTTATAGATTTCTGCAGCGTTTGCTGCACCGGCTACCAGCAGGGCAGGGATTACCACTGCCAGAATATTGCGCTTCATCATTATTTATTACCCTCATTGGTTTTTTTATGACACTCGCCACTGCCTTCAATAAATTCTGTCAATAAATATTTCCGGAACTATTGATGAGAGTTAGGTGTCTTTATGTATCTGACAGGCATCTTTCCATTCACCGAAGCGTTTCGCTAGCCTGAAAGTGCTACAATTCTCAAGATTAAGTTACAGAAAGAAAATATGTGTAACTAAATGTGTAAATTCAGGAACTTTGTGAACCATCTCAAATTTCAGAGTGCCCTGGCGAATTAAGCATCGGTTTGTTTCCTATATATATGAATTCCTTATGTTTAATTTGGATAAAGGCAATTCCTATAAACGAATGTTAAACGACTCGTTTTTTCTTATGACCCAATAAAGACTTCTGGATGGCTGAAAAATTGGTTGAAATTTGTGCTATTACTTCAGGATGTAAAAAGCGCAATAAGAGCAGGGTTTATTTTTTGTGGCTGGATATTTCGCGGAAACAAAACGTAACAGGTAGTGGTTGTGACGGGGGGATGATTTAAAAAGGCTGACTTTACGCTGACAAAAACTGACACGACAGAATAAAATAATGGCCAGCTTGCGCTGGCCATTGATAGTTTTGTAACTCAGAAACTGGCGTTACGTGGCGTACGTGGGAAAGGAATCACGTCACGTACGTTCTGCACGCCGGTCACGTAGGCGATCAGACGCTCGAAGCCCAGACCGAAACCGGCATGCGGTACGGTACCGTAACGGCGCAGATCGCGATACCAACTGTAGTCGGCCGGGTTAAGGCCCATCTCTTCCATGCGCGCGTCCAGCACGTCAAGACGCTCTTCACGCTGAGAACCGCCGATGATTTCACCGATGCCCGGCGCCAGGACGTCCATTGCTGCCACGGTTTTACCGTCTTCGTTAAGGCGCATATAGAAGGCCTTAATGTCTTTCGGGTAGTTTTTAACGACAACTGGCGCTTTGAAATGCTTCTCAGCCAGATAGCGCTCGTGCTCGGACGCCAGGTCAACGCCCCAGTAAACCGGGTTCTCGAACTTCTCACCGCATTTCTCGAGGATCGCCACCGCATCGGTGTAGTCCACCTGCGCAAAGTCGGCAGAGACGAAACGCTCCAGACGCGCTACAGCATCGCTGTCTACGCGTTCGGCGAAGAACTTCATGTCGTCAGGACGCTCTTCCAGCACCGCTTTGAAGACGTACTTCAGCATCGCTTCTGCGAGACCTGCAACGTCATTCAGATCGGCAAACGCCACTTCCGGCTCCAGCATCCAGAACTCCGCCAGGTGGCGGCTGGTGTTGGAGTTTTCGGCGCGGAAGGTTGGGCCGAAGGTATAGATCTTAGACAGCGCACAGGCGTAGGTTTCGCCGTTGAGCTGGCCGGATACCGTCAGGAAGGCTTCTTTACCAAAGAAGTCTTTGTCGTAGTCGACTTTACCTTCCGGCGTGCGCGGCAGGTTTTCCATGTCCAGCGTCGAGACGCGGAACATTTCGCCTGCGCCTTCCGTATCGGACGCGGTGATCAGCGGGGTAGACACCCAGAAATACCCCTGCTCATCGAAGAAGCGATGCAGCGCCTGGGCCAGCGTATGACGCACGCGAGCCACCGCACCAATCAGGTTGGTACGCGGACGCAGGTGTGCGACTTCACGCAGGTATTCAATGCTGTGACGTTTTGCCGCCATCGGGTAGGTGTCCGGATCTTCAACCCAGCCAGTCACTTCAATGGCAGAAGCCTGGATCTCGAAACTCTGGCCCTGGCCCGGGGATGCCACAACCACACCGGTGACGATAACGGAACAACCCGTCGTCAGGCGCAGAACGTCATCATTGTAATTGGGCAGAGAATTATTAATGACGGCCTGTACAGGATCAAAGCAGGAACCGTCATAGACGGCAAGGAAGGAGATGCCAGCTTTAGAATCTCGGCGAGTACGCACCCATCCGCGCACGGTGACCTCCTGGTCAACGGCGACACGGCCCTGGAGTACGTCGGCTACAGGCACAACGCTCATAATATTCTCTCTGTTAATAGTCGGAAAAAATAAACACTTGTCCACCCCAAGACGGGGGGATATCTATGTTACCTGCCAACCGCTATCAGACAAGTAAATTTCGCAGTCAAAAGAGAAGAATTGAGAAATAAATAAGGGAAGGGAGCCCTGAAGGCTCCCGTAAGCGCTTAACTGGCTTTTTTGATCTGAGGGAGATCGAACGCTTTGCGCAATGCGCGAACAAACGCTTTGTCATGGCAGATGGTTTTACCCGGGCTGTCAGAGAGCTTAGCCACCGGCTTGCCGTTACATTCCACCAGCTTTATCACGATATTCAGAGGTTTTACCTGAGGAATGTCGCAGGTCAACCGGGTACCGATCCCGAAGCCCAGATTAATTCTGGCATTGAAATGACGATACAGTTCGACGGCTTTTGCCAGGTCGAGATTATCGGAGAAGACCAGCACCTTGCTCATCGGGTCAATGCCGAGTTTTTGGTAATGAGCAATCGCCTTTTCGCCCCATTCAACCGGATCCCCTGAGTCGTGGCGTAACCCCTGGTAACGCTCAGCGAACTCGGGACCAAAGTCGCGCAGGAAGGCATCCATCGTAATACAGTCGGTCAGGGCGATCCCGAGTTGATTCGGGTACTCTTCAAGCCACGCAGCCAGCGCCGCACGCTGGCTGTTAGCCAGGTCCGGGCTAATTTGCTGATGCGCCTGGAACCACTCGTGCGCCTGGGTGCCCATTGGCGTCAGGTTGAGGCGACGCGCCAAATCGTAGTTGCTGGTACCCACGAACCACGGCTCCTGCTGCAGACGTTCAACGATAGCTTGCTGAACCTCGCGAGAGAAGCGGCGACGGGTACCGAAATCCATCAGGCGGAAGCGGGATATATCCAGCCCTTCGGTCAGCGTTGAGAATGCCTCAAGTTTGTTCTCCAGCGAGGCAACCGCCTGTTCGACGCCCGTTTCAGGCGAACGATAGCGGTGAGCCAGCTCGCTGATGACGGCCAGAAGCGGCACTTCCCACATGATCACTTCCCGCCACGGACCTTCAAGACGAATATCCAGCTTGCCGTTCTCGTTGGTCACGGTGACCTGTTCAGGCTTATAGCGGAAGTCGCGCAGCCAGTTCAGATAGTCCGCTTTAAAGAAAGGCAGGCCAGAAAGCCACTGATATTCGTCATCGGTGAGCGCCAGATGCTGCATCGCATCGACCTGTTCACGAATGGAGTCTGCGTAGATACCGAGCAAGTCGTCACCACGGCAGCGGAATTCCGCCGCGACGTGAACGTCATAGTAATGGTGGAAAACGGCTTGCTGCATATGCAGTTTATACGCGTCGGTATCCAGCAACGTATGCAGAACCGGAGAAGCGAATTGAGTCATAGGTGCGCTGTAGCATCCTCTCACGGGAGCGTTTAGTACAATAAACAACTCCGGAGTATACCTTGTTTAGTGATTTATTGAACCCCGATCACAACATAAGCACACTTTATGGTCGAGAGCATTTCGTGCCCCGTGTTATACAAATGTAGCGAAAAAGGTGTTTAAGCCTGAAAAGATGAACATTCTGCATAGCGCGTTTTACGCAACAGGAATATATTGAAACGTTACTCGACAAACGATGCATAAGGTTTTCTATGACACAACAGCCACAAGCCAAATACCGCCACGACTACCGTGCGCCGGAATACCTGATTAGCGATATCGACCTGACTTTTGACCTGGATGCCACAAAAACCGTTGTGACGGCCGTAAGCCAGGTGACGCGCCACAGCGCGACTGCCGTACCGCTGCGTCTGGATGGCGAAGACCTGACGCTGGTCTCCCTGCACATTAACGATGAAGCCTGGTCAGATTATAAAGAAGAAGGCAACCAGCTGGTCATCGACAACCTGCCGGAACGCTTTACGCTGCGCATCGAGAATGAAATCAGCCCTGCCGCCAACACGGCGCTGGAAGGGCTCTACCAGTCAGGCGTGGCCCTGTGTACCCAGTGTGAAGCCGAAGGTTTCCGCCACATTACCTGGTACCTGGACCGCCCGGACGTGCTGGCGCGCTTTACCACCAAAATCATTGCCGATAAAACCCTCTATCCGTTCCTGCTCTCCAACGGTAACCGCGTGGGTGAGGGCGAGCTGGAAAATGGCCGTCACTGGGTGCAGTGGCAGGATCCGTTCCCGAAACCGTGCTACCTGTTTGCGCTGGTGGCGGGTGATTTCGACGTGCTGCGCGATACCTTCAAAACCCGCTCTGGCCGCGAAGTGGCGCTGGAGCTGTTCGTTGACCGCGGCAACCTTGACCGCGCGCCGTGGGCGATGACTTCACTCATTAACTCCATGAAGTGGGATGAAGAGCGTTTCGGCCTCGAATACGATCTCGACATCTATATGATCGTCGCCGTCGACTTCTTCAACATGGGCGCGATGGAGAATAAAGGCCTTAACATCTTTAACTCCAAGTACGTGCTGGCGCGTACCGATACCGCCACTGATAAAGACTACCTCGATATCGAACGCGTTATCGGCCACGAGTATTTCCATAACTGGACCGGTAACCGCGTCACCTGCCGCGACTGGTTCCAGCTGAGCCTGAAAGAGGGGCTGACCGTCTTCCGCGATCAGGAGTTCAGCTCCGATCTGGGCTCGCGGGCGGTCAACCGCATCAACAACGTGCGCACCATGCGCGGCCTGCAGTTTGCGGAAGATGCCAGCCCAATGGCGCACCCGATCCGTCCGGATAAAGTCATTGAGATGAATAACTTTTACACCCTGACGGTGTACGAGAAGGGCGCTGAAATTATCCGCATGATCCACACCCTGCTGGGTGAAGAGAATTTCCAGAAAGGGATGCAGCTTTACTTCGAACGTCACGACGGCAGCGCGGCTACCTGCGACGACTTCGTGCAGGCGATGGAAGACGCGTCCAACGTTGATCTTTCTCACTTCCGCCGCTGGTACAGCCAGGCCGGAACCCCGATTGTCACCGTTAAGGACGACTACAACCCGGAAACCGAGCAGTACACTCTGACCATCAGCCAGCGCACGCCGCCAACCGCCGAGCAGGAAGAAAAATATCCGCTGCACATTCCGTTCAGTATTGAGCTGTACGACAACGAAGGCAACGTCATCCCGCTGCAGAAGGGCGGCCACCCGGTGCACCACGTGCTGAACGTGACCCAGGCAGAGCAGACCTTTATCTTCGATAACGTCTACTTCCAGCCGGTGCCTGCGCTGCTGTGCGAGTTCTCCGCGCCGGTGAAGCTGGAGTACAAGTGGAGCGACCAGCAGCTGACGTTCCTGATGCGTCACGCCCGCAACGATTTCTCCCGCTGGGACGCGGCGCAGAGCCTGCTGGCAACCTACATCAAGCTTAACGTGAACCGCTACCAGCAGGGCCAGCCGCTGACGCTGCCGGTGCATGTGGCAGACGCGTTCCGCGCTATCCTGCTGGACGAGAAGATTGACCCGGCGCTGGCGGCTGAAATTCTGACGCTGCCGTCCGCGACTGAAATTGCGGAGCTGTTCGACATTATCGACCCGATTGCCATCGTGGCGGTGCGCGAAGCGCTGACCCGCACGCTGGCGACCGAACTGGCGGATGAATTCCTGGCGCTATACAACGCTAACAAGCTTGACGCGTATCGCGTGGAGCACGCGGATATCGGCAAGCGTACCCTGCGCAATACCTGCCTGCGCTATCTTGCGTTTGGTGAGGCCGAACTGGCGAACATGCTGGTGAGCAAGCAGTATCACGAAGCGGATAACATGACTGATGCGCTCGCGGCCCTGGCGGCAAGCGTTGCCGCTGAACTGCCGTGCCGCGATGCGCTGATGCAGGAGTATGACGACAAGTGGCACCAGGATGGCCTGGTGATGGACAAGTGGTTTATTCTGCAGGCGACCAGCCCGGCGGCCGATGCGCTTAGTAAGGTTCGCAGCCTGCTGAAGCACCGTTCGTTCACCATGAGCAACCCGAACCGCGTTCGCTCGCTGATTGGCGCATTTGCCAGCAGTAACCCGGCCGCGTTCCACGCCGAAGACGGCAGCGGATACCAGTTTATCGTGGAAATGCTGACCGAGCTGAACAGCCGTAACCCGCAGGTTGCATCACGTCTGATTGAGCCGCTGATCCGCCTGAAACGCTATGATGCGCAGCGTCAGGCGAAGATGCGCGCCGCGCTTGAGCAGCTGAAAGGGCTGGAAAATCTGTCTGGCGATCTGTACGAGAAGATTGCTAAGGCGCTGGCCTGATGTAAAAAAGCCCGGTGGCGCTACGCTAACCGGGCCTACGTGGGGGCGCGGGGCATCGGTTTTTTCCCTCTCCCTGTGGGAGAGGGCCGGGGTGAGGGCATCAGGCATTGGCCTTTATCCGCTGAATCTCCGCTTCCCCACGTTTCATCACCCGATCCAGCACTTCGGCTTCCAGCTCCGCCAGTCTCGCCGAGCCCACGCGACGAGGGCGCGGGATGTCCACCGTCAGATCCAAACCGATTTTCCCGTTTTCTATAAGCAATACCCGGTCCGCCATCGCCACGGCTTCGCTCACGTCATGCGTCACCAGCAGTACCGTAAAGCCGTGCGCCTGCCAGAGGGATTCAATCAGATCCTGCATTTCTATCCGCGTCAGGGCATCAAGAGCGCCGAGCGGCTCATCAAGCAGCAGCAGGCCGGGACGGTGAATCAACGCTCGCGCCAGCGCCACGCGCTGCTTCTGGCCGCCCGACAGCGCCGCAGGCCATTCACCTGCACGGTTTTCCAGCCCGACGGCGGCCAGCGCCTGACGGGCTTCATCCCGCCAGCTGCCTTTGAGCCCCAGCCCGACGTTATCAATCACCGTTTTCCACGGCAGCAGGCGCGCGTCCTGAAACATCATGCGCGTATCGTCCTGAATATTGGCCAGCGGCGTGGTTCCTGCCAGAATCTGTCCACCGTTGGGGGCTTCCAGCCCGGCTAAAAGACGCAGGAGTGTGCTTTTTCCGCCGCCGCTGCGCCCGACTACAGCCACAAACTGGCCGGCGGGAATGTGCAGATCCAGCCCATTAAGAATGGTGTTTTCGCCGTAGCGTTTGGTTACGCCGTTCAGCAGCAGCGGCGTGCCCTGATTTATTCGTGCGGTATTCATGCTTTCGCCTCCTGAAGGGTATAGGCCGGGTTCCAGCGCAGCCAGCTGCGCTCCAGCCACTGTGCGCTGACGTCGGCGAGTTTGCCGAGCAGTGCATACAGAATGATGGCGACCACCACCACGTCCGTTTGCAGGAATTCGCGGGCGTTCATCGCCAGGTAGCCAATACCGGAGTTGGCTGAGATGGTTTCCGCCACAATCAGCGTCAGCCACATCAGGCCGAGCGCAAAGCGCACCCCGACCATAATGGAGGGCAGGGCGCCCGGCAGAATCACGTGAGCAAAGAGGGAAAAACCCGATAAGCCGTAGCTGCGCGCCATCTCCACCAGACCGCGATCGATATTGCGGATGCCGTGCCAGGTGTTGATGTATATCGGGAACAGCGTGCCCAGCGCCACGAGGAAGATTTTGGCGCTCTCATCGATCCCAAACCACAAAATGACCAGCGGGATCAGCGCCAGATGCGGCACGTTGCGCAGCATCTGGACGGAGGTATCCAGCAGCCTTTCCCCCCAGCGTGAAAGGCCGCTGATCAGACCCAGCACCAGACCGATGCTGCCGCCGATGGAAAACCCAATCACCGCGCGCCAGGAGCTGATCGCCAGATGTTGCCACAGCTCTCCGCTGACGCTCAGCGACCAGAACGCTTCGATAACGCCCTCTGGAGAGGGCAAAATGCGGCTCGACAGCCAGCCGGTGGTCGACGCGAGCTGCCAGAGCGCCACGATGCCGACGGGCAAAAACCACGGGGCGGCGCGCAGCAGCCATTTTTGTGAGGTGGCAGACATGGTCACTCCTTAGCTCTGTGCGGCTTTGCGCGGAATAAACTCGTTTGCCACGGCTTCGCCCTGCAACTGGAGCCGCTGCGGCTGCGGAATTTCCGGAACGGCGACATCCAGATGCGGGAATAACAGCTCGCCCACCCTGTAGGCCTCTTCCAGGTGCGGATAGCCGGAGAGAATAAAGCTGTCGATGCCCAGGTCAGCGTATTCATTAATACGTGCAGCCACGGTTGGCCCGTCGCCGACCAGCGCCGTGCCCGCGCCGCCGCGTACCAGACCCACGCCCGCCCACAGGTTCGGGCTGATTTCCAGATTCTCGCGCTTGCCGTTGTGCAGAGAGGCCATGCGGTGCTGCCCGACGGAGTCGGTTTTGGCAAACGCAGCCTGCGCCTTCGCAATGGTCTCATCGTCCAGATGGGAGATCAGACGGTCTGCCGCCTGCCAGGCTTCTTCATTGGTTTCCCGCACAATCACGTGCAGGCGAATCCCGAAGCGCACCTTGCGGCCATGGGCGGCGGCTTTGGCGCGGACCTGGGCAATTTTCTCTTTCACCAGCTCGGGCGGCTCGCCCCAGGTCAGATAGAGATCGACCTGCTCGGCGGCCAGATCCTGGGCCACATCCGACGATCCGCCAAAATAGAGCGGAGGGCGCGGCTGCTGCACCGGCGGGAAGTAGAGCTTCGCGTCGCGAACGTGAATATGCTTACCTTCAAAGGTGACGGTTTCGCCTTCCAGCAGACGTCGCCAGACGCGGGTAAATTCGGCGGAGGCTTCATAGCGCTCGGTATGGTCGAGGAACACGCCGTCACCCGCCAGCTCCTGCGGATCGCTGCCCGTCACCAGGTTAAACAGAGCGCGGCCGTTGGAGAGCCTGTCCAGCGTTGCTGCCTGACGCGCCGCCACGGTGGGTGAAACGACGCTCGGACGCAATGCAACCAGGAATTTAAGGCGCTGGGTGACCGGGATCATCGACGCGGCCACCAGCCAGGCATCTTCACACGAGCGTCCGGTCGGGATCAGCACGCCGGTAAAACCGATTCGGTCCGCCGCCTGGGCAATCTGCTGAAGATAGCCATGGTCAACCGGGCGCGAGCCCTCTTCTGTACCAAGATAGTGTCCATCACCGTGGGTGGGTAAAAACCAGAAAAGATTCAGACTCATGATTTAGCTCCTTCTTTGCCAGCGGGCTGCCAGATGCGTTCGCGAATATCGACCTGTTTTGGTACCAGGCGGTTTTGATAGAAGAGGTCAGCAGTCTGTTGCTGAAGCGCGGCGACGTGCGCGTCGACAGGCGCAATGGTGGTGGGCGGACGGTGACTGAGGTAGCTCGCGATCACCGGCTCAGGTAAGCCCATGGTTTTTGCCAGCAGGGCGATGCTCGCCTGACGCTGGCTCTGGGTCAGGGCATCTGCCTGCGTAAAGGTATCCAGTACGCCCTGAATAAACGCGCCGTTTTTTTCGGCATAAGGGCGTGAGGCGAGGTAGAACGAACCGGTTTGCTTCAGCGTGGTACCGTCTTTCAGCACCCGTACGCCACCCTGCAGTAATGCCGCGGAGTAGTACGGATCCCAGATAGCCCAGGCATCAACGTTCTTCTGCTGGAACGCGGCGCGCGCGTCGGCGGGCGTCAGGTAAACGGGCTGAATGTCGGTGAACTTGAGCCCGGCTTCCTGTAAGGCGCGCAGCAACAGGTTGTGCGAGCTGGAACCTTTCTGGAAAGCGACCTTACGCCCTTTAAGGTCGGAGACGCTTTTAATGTCACTGTTTTCAGGTACCAGGATGACTTCGGCTTTCGGCTTAGCGGGTTCTACACCGACGTATACCAGGTCTGCCCCGGCAGCCTGAGCGAAAATAGGCGGGATGTCGCCCGTACTGCCCAGATCGATACTGCCGACGTTCAGGGCTTCAAGCATCTGCGGCCCTGCCGGGAACTCCACCCATGAGAATTTGGTGTCCGGGAAGCGTTTTTCCAGCAGCTGGTGGCTTTTTGCCAGCACCATACTGACGCTGCCTTTTTGGTAGCCAATCCGTAAACTGTCCGGTGCGGTTTCTGCGGCATGTGCCAGCGCGGTAAACGCCATCAGGCCAGCCAGTCCGAGGCGGGTTAAGGTTTTAAACATGTGCGACTCCCTGCGGCGGATTAAAAGAAGGAACCTGGATATCCCGGCGATGCAGCGCGTGCCAGAAAGTTTCCAGCGAGGCATCAAGGCGCGTTTGCAGATTCGGCGTGAAGTGCGGCTTATGCTGGTAGTCAATGACCTGCGAATCATCCGCGAAAACGCCGTGAAGGATCTCCTGCGCCTTCAGGGCGTTCAGCACCGGCTTCAGGGCGTAATCCACCGCCAGTAAATGGGCCACCGTGCCACCCGTTGCCAGCGGCAGGACCACTTTGCCGTCCAGTGCGCGCTCGGGGAGAAGATCGAGCAGCGTTTTCAGCGCGCCCGAAAAAGAGGCTTTATAAATCGGGGTCGCAACGATGAGGCCGTCCGCTTCCTTGAGCTGCTCAGTGAGGGTTTTCAGCGCGGGGCTGTCGAAGCGGGCATACAGCAAATCTTCAGGTTCGAAGTTATGCAGATTCCAGTGGCACACTTCCACGTCCAGGGCATTGAGCTTGTCGCGGGCATATTCCAGCAGGGCGCTGGAACGCGAAGGGAATCGTGGACTTCCGGCCAGGGTAATGACGCGCATACTTCCTCCTTATAACTAATTGTTTGCTTTTGTCTAACATTCATAACAATTTTCAGGAGTGTGACACCGCGCAGTTATTCCACTAAATGATTTATCCGCAATTAAACTGCGAAAAACTGCATAAGAAAGAGAGTGGGAGGTAAACGATTGCGTTTTACGCCGATTTTTTTGCCGCAGGTCAATTCCCTTTCGTGACGGGATCGCCCATAATCCCCTCCCGGTTTGCACACCGGGAATCCAGGAGAGTTCATGTACTACCCCTTCGTTCGTAAAGCCCTTTTCCAGCTCGACCCCGAGCGCGCTCATGAATTTACATTCCAGCAATTACGTCGCATTACAGGAACGCCTCTGGCGGCCCTGGTGCGTCAAAACGTGCCGGAAAAGCCTGTGCAGTGCATGGGGCTGACCTTTAAAAATCCGCTGGGTCTGGCGGCTGGTCTGGACAAAAATGGCGAGTGCATTGATGCCCTGGGCGCGATGGGCTTTGGCTCCATCGAAATTGGTACCGTCACGCCGCGCCCGCAGCCGGGTAATGACAAGCCGCGCCTGTTCCGCCTGGTCGAAGCCGAAGGGTTGATCAACCGCATGGGCTTTAATAACCTCGGCGTTGATCATCTGGTAGAGAACGTGAAGAAAGCCCATTTTGATGGGGTGTTAGGCATCAATATTGGCAAAAATAAAGATACGCCGGTTGAGCAGGGTAAAGATGACTACCTGATTTGTATGGAAAAAGTCTACGCCTATGCCGGGTATATCGCGGTGAATATTTCCTCACCCAATACCCCGGGGCTGCGCTCCTTACAATATGGCGAAGCGCTGGACGATCTTCTGAGTGCCATTAAAAATAAACAAAATGAACTCCAGGCGATCCACCATAAATATGTTCCGGTCGCGGTGAAGATCGCGCCGGATCTTTCTGTCGAAGAATTGATCCAGGTTGCCGACAGTTTGGTTCGCCATAATATTGACGGGGTGATTGCAACGAATACCACGCTCGATCGTTCGCTCGTTCAGGGAATGAAAAACTGTGACGAAGCGGGTGGGTTAAGTGGCCGTCCGGTACAATTAAAAAGCACCGAAATTATTCGCGCGCTGTCTGCGGAATTAAAAGGTCGTTTACCGATTATTGGTGTCGGCGGTATCGACTCGGTGATTGCTGCGCGCGAGAAGATGGCGGCCGGTGCGTCACTGGTGCAAATCTATTCCGGCTTTATTTTTAAAGGCCCGCCTTTGATTAAAGAAATCGTTACACATATCTAATCTTTTTTCTTAATCAGACAACCAGGGCTTTATTTCCAGCCCTGGTTGTTTTATATTCCGTCACTGTTGCTTATTTAGACATTATCGTCTTTTATTACTAGTGTTATAAACGAAGCGGCGAACAGGACATTTTTAGTACAGGACGTTTGGGGACGGGAGAGACACATGCGAATTAAACCTGACGATAACTGGCGCTGGTATTTTTGCGACGAGCATGACCGTATGATGCTCGATTTAGCCAATGGCATGTTGTTTCGTTCTCGTTTTGCCCGCCGAATGTTAACCCCGGACGCGTTTTCTCCATCGGGCTTTTGCGTTGACGATGCGGCGCTTTATTTCTCCTTTGAAGAAAAATGCCGCGACCTGATGCTCTCTAAAGAGCAGCGTGCCGAACTGGTATTAAATGCGCTGGTGGCTATCCGTTTCCTGAAACCGCAAATGCCGAAAAGCTGGCATTTCCTGCCTCACGGCATGGACTGGACGCCAGCAACGGGCGATGCGGCCAGCGTCAACCTGAGCGATACCGCCGAAGAGGTGAGTTTGTTAGTGGTTGAGCCGGGCGAAAACGCCGCACTCTGTCTGCTGGCGCAGCCCGGCGTGACGATTGCCGGGCGCGTAATGCAGTTAGGTGATGCGATCAAAGTCATGAATGACAGGTTGAAACCACAGCTGCGCGTCGATGCCTTCAGCCTCGAACAAGCGGTTTAAGCTTCCAGTTGTACCGACGTTTTCGGTACGCAGCTACAGCACAGGATTGTGCCGTCATTTCCAATTGCAGATTTTTTCAGCGCACTCACTTCTCCCTCCAGCAGCTTGATGCGGCAGCATCCGCAAATTCCCGCGCGGCAGGAATACGGTACGCGAATACCGGCTTGCTCCAGCTGTTCGAGTAATACCTGCTGATTGTTGCCACGAATAACCTTGCCCTGCCAGTGAATATCCACTGCAGTGGCGACATTCGTCTCAACCTCGACCATTTCTTCTTCCTGTCCTGAGCCGTACACTCGCGCCGGCCCGCGAGCGAGAATTTCAACCTCATCACCTACGCGGATTGCGCCGCTGGATCGCGGGATCAGGTTCTGGCCGAAATCGACATCGCCGTTGTCCTGCGCGGTACGGAACGATTGCAGCGTTTTCAGCGGCTCGCCGGAAGGATGCTTTTGGCCTTTCTCAGGGCTTACCGTCGTGAAAATGCAGCGGCTGCAGGGTTTGACGACATCAAAGATGACGCTGCCGATGCGGATGACTTTCCAGGTATCTTCATCCCAGGCGTCCGCTCCGGTCACGACCAGATTCGGGCGGAACTGTTCCATCTGTACGCTGGCTTTACAGCGATTCTGTAAATCACGCAGAGACGCTTCGTTGGTGAGCAGGAACGGGAAGCCATCCGCGAAGGAGAGGGGAACGGCGTCGTGGCGCTTTACGCGACGCGTCAGTTCCGGCCCAACCCACCGCAGCTGCACGTCGCGAGAGAAGAAGCCGCTCAGCCAGCGGTTAATTTCATCCGGGGCGATGCGCGCGGTAAAATGGTTGCCCCATACTTCCGTTGGTGCGTCGACAGCCGCAAAATCCGCAAAGCGAATAACCGCGCTGGAACCGTCCGGCGCGGTCAGATGCAAACCGTCATGAAGCGGTGAAGGGGTAAAACGAACCATCTGAGGGAACTGGCGTGCGGTGATAAACGTTCCGTCAGGCTCGGTGACCATAAAAATTCGATCGAAGGCGAACCCGCTCATGTCTGCCAGCGCGTGAGTGACGCCGATGCCGCGCATGGATTTCACCGGATGAATAAAAAGCCTGGATAACGTCGCCACTGCACACTCCCTCGAATGAAAATAAGCCTTCAACTTTATGACATACACGCCATATTAGCTATAATGCGCGACAATTTTCTAAGAGTAAAAGTGACGATATGAATTCTCTGTTTGCCAGTACGGCCCGTGGGCTGGAAGAGCTGTTAAAAACTGAACTGGAAGCCCTGGGCGCGCAAGAGTGCCAGGTGGTTCAGGGTGGTGTCCATTTTGAGGGCGACACGCGGCTTATTTACCAGAGCCTGATGTGGAGCCGTCTGGCGTCGCGCATCATGCTGCCGATGAAGGAATGCAAGGTCTATAGCGACCTGGATCTCTACACCGGCGTACAGATGATCGACTGGACAGAGATCTTCACGCCTAACGCCACCTTCGCGGTGCATTTCAACGGCGTGAACGACGAGATCCGCAACAGCCAGTACGGCGCCCTGCGCGTAAAAGACGCCATTGTGGACTGCTTCACGCGTAAAAATAAGGAACGTCCGAACGTCGATCGCGAAAACCCGGACCTGCGTATCAACGTCTGGCTGAACGGCGACACGGCGAGCATCTCCCTCGATCTGAGCGGCGCGGGTCTGCACCTGCGCGGCTACCGCGATCGCACCGGTATGGCGCCGATCAAAGAAACCCTGGCCGCCGCCATCGTGATGCGCTCCGGCTGGCAACCGGGCACGCCGCTGCTCGACCCAATGTGTGGCTCCGGTACGCTGCTGATTGAGGCCGCAATGCTGGCAACCGACCGTGCGCCGGGGCTGCACCGCGGCCACTGGGGCTTCAAAGGCTGGGCGCAGCACGACGAAGCGCTCTGGAAAGAGGTTAAAGACGACGCGCAGACCCGCGCGCGTAAGGGCCTGGCGGAGTATACCTCTCACTTCTACGGTTCGGATAGCGACCCGCGCGTAATAGAACGCGCGCGCAGCAACGCCCGTCGCGCCGGTATCGGCGAGCTGATCACCTTCGAGGTGAAAGACGTAGCGAACCTGACCAACCCGCTGCCGAAGGGCCCGTACGGGACCGTAATCAGCAACCCGCCATACGGCGAGCGTCTGGACAGCGAGCCTGCGCTGATTGCCCTGCACAGCCTGCTGGGCCGCAATATGAAGGACTACTTCGGCGGCTGGAATCTGTCTCTGTTCAGCGCCTCGCCGGAGCTGCTGAGCTGCCTGCAACTGCGTGCCGATCGCCAGTTTAAAGCGAAAAACGGCCCGCTGGACTGCGTGCAGAAAAACTACCATCTGGCAGAGAAAACGGCGGACAGCAAGCCAACCGGCGTGGCAGAGGATTACGCCAACCGCCTGCGCAAAAACCTGAAGAAATTTGAAAAATGGGCGAAGCAGGAAGGGATCGAGTGCTATCGCCTGTACGACGCCGACCTGCCGGAGTACAACGTGGCGGTTGACCGCTATGCGGACTGGGTGGTGATTCAGGAATATGCTCCGCCGAAAACCATTGATGCGCAAAAAGCGCGCCAGCGCATGCTGGACGTCATTGCGGCCACCATTGCCGTGCTGGGGATTGCGCCCAACAAGCTGGTGCTGAAAACCCGCGAGCGTCAGAAGGGTAAAAACCAGTACCAGAAGATGGGCGAAAAGGGCGACTTTATCGAAGTGGGCGAATACAACGCTCGCCTGTGGGTGAACCTGACCGACTATCTTGATACCGGCCTGTTCCTCGACCACCGCATCGCCCGCCGTATGCTCGGCCAGATGAGCAAGGGCAAAGATTTCCTCAACCTGTTCTCCTACACCGGTAGCGCCAGCGTGCATGCCGGTCTCGGCGGTGCGCGCAGCACTACCACGGTGGATATGTCCCGCACCTATCTCGAGTGGGCCGAGCGTAACATGCGTCTGAACGGCTTAACCGGACGTCAGCATCGCCTGATGCAGGCCGACGTGCTGGGCTGGCTGCGCGATACCGACGAGCAGTTCGACCTGATCTTTATCGATCCGCCGACCTTCTCTAACTCCAAGCGCATGGAGGATAGCTTTGACGTTCAACGCGATCACCTGCGCCTGATGACCGACCTGAAGCGCCTGCTGCGCAAAGGCGGCACCATTATGTTCTCGAACAACAAACGCGGCTTCCGTATGGATCATGACGGCCTGGCAGCCCTGGGACTGAAAGCACAAGAAATCAGTCAAAAAACGCTGTCTCAGGACTTCGCCCGTAACCGTCAAATTCATAACTGCTGGTTGATTACCGCGGTCTGAAAGGAAAAATAAATGTCATTAATTAGTATGCACGGCGCGTGGCTCTCTTTCAGCGACTCACCGCTTCTCGATAATGCAGAGCTGCATATCGAAGATAACGAGCGCGTCTGTCTGGTGGGCCGTAACGGCGCGGGTAAATCCACGCTGATGAAAATCCTCAACCGCGAGCAGGGGCTGGATGACGGCCGCATCGTATACGAGCAGGATCTGATCGTCTCCCGCCTCCAGCAGGATCCGCCGCGTCATGTGACCGGCAGCGTGTACGATTTCGTGGCGGAAGGCATCTCCGAGCAGGCGGAGTACCTGAAGCGCTATCACGAGATTTCGCATCTGGTGATGACCGACCCGAGCGACAAGAATCTCAACGAACTGGCGAAAGTGCAGGAGATGCTCGATCACCACGGTTTGTGGCAGCTGGAAAACCGCATTAACGAGGTGCTGGCGCAGCTCGGGCTGGAACCCGACATGGAGCTGTCGGCGCTCTCCGGCGGCTGGCTGCGTAAAGCGGCGCTGGGGCGCGCGCTGGTCAGCGGCCCTAAGGTACTGCTGCTGGACGAACCAACCAACCACCTGGATATCGAAGCAATTGACTGGCTGGAAGGTTTCCTGAAAACCTTCAGCGGCACCATCATCTTCATCTCGCACGACCGTTCGTTTATTCGCAATATGGCGACGCGCATTGTCGACCTCGACCGCGGCAAGCTGGTCACCTATCCTGGCGATTACGACACCTATCTGCTGGAGAAAGAAGAAAACCTGCGCGTGGAAGAGCTGCAGAATGCAGAGTTCGACCGCAAGCTGGCGCAGGAGGAGGTCTGGATCCGCCAGGGCATCAAAGCCCGCCGTACCCGTAACGAAGGCCGCGTGCGTGCCCTGAAGGCGATGCGTCGCGAGCGCAGCGAGCGCCGCGAAGTCATGGGCAGCGCCAAAATGCAGGTGGAAGAGGCGTCCCGCTCCGGCAAGATTGTCTTCGAAATGGAAAACGTTAACTACCAGGTTGACGGCAAGGTGCTGGTGAAAGATTTCTCTGCGCAGGTTCAGCGCGGGGACAAAATTGCGCTCATCGGCCCGAACGGCTGCGGCAAAACCACGCTGCTGAAGCTGATGCTGGGCCAGCTGCAGGCCGACAGCGGTCGCATACACTGTGGCACCAAGCTGGAAGTGGCCTACTTCGATCAGCACCGGGCGGAGCTGGATCCGGACCGCACGGTGATGGACAACCTCGCCGAAGGTAAACAGGAAGTGATGGTGAACGGCAAGCCGCGTCACGTTCTGGGCTACCTGCAGGACTTCCTGTTCCACCCGAAACGCGCCATGACACCGGTGCGCGCGCTGTCCGGCGGGGAGCGTAACCGTCTTCTGCTGGCCCGTCTGTTCCTGAAGCCAAGTAATCTGTTGATCCTCGATGAACCGACGAACGATTTAGATGTCGAAACGCTGGAATTACTCGAAGAGCTGATCGATGGGTATCAGGGAACCGTGATGCTGGTTAGCCACGATCGTCAGTTCGTGGATAACACCGTGACCGAGTGCTGGATCTTCGAAGGTGAAGGGCGAATTGGCCAGTACGTGGGCGGTTATCACGACGCAAAAGGGCAGCAGTCGCAGTCTCTGGCGCAGAAACAGTCGAAGTCCAGAACAAGTTCTGAACCTGCTGTAACAAAAGCAGAAACTGTCAAGAAAACCTCGGCTAAACTAAGCTATAACCTGCAGCGCGAACTGGAGGGGCTACCTCAGCGTCTTGAAGAGCTGGAGGCCGCGCTTGAGGAGCTGCAAGCGCAGGTTGCTGATGCCTCATTCTTTACCCAATCGCATGACTATACTCAGAAAGTACTGGCTGAAATGTCCGCGGCTGAAAAAGCCCTGGAAGAAGCATTTGAGCGCTGGGAGTACCTTGAGTCTCTGAAAAACGGCGCATAACAGGGATTAAATATGTGTGACCAGCACCATGCCGACAGGCATATATTATGCTCGCAATGCGATATGCTCGTGGCGTTGCCAGAGCTTGGTCACGGACATAAAGCCCAGTGTCCACGCTGTGGCGCGACGTTGACAACCGAGTGGGACGCGCCGCGGCAGCGTCCCACCGCTTACGCGCTGGCAGCACTGTTCATGCTGCTGCTCTCCAATCTCTTCCCCTTCGTCTATATGAAGGTGGGCGGGATGACAAGCCAGGTGGATCTGCTTGAAATCCCGGGCGTGATGTTCTCGGAAGATTACGCCAGCCTCGGCACCTTTTTTCTGCTATTCGTCCAGATAGTCCCGGCGTTTTGCCTGGTCGTCATCCTGCTGCTGGTTAACCGCGTCAGGATGCCGTCACCGCTGAAAATCCGGCTCGCGCGCATCCTTTTTCAGCTCAAAAGCTGGGGGATGGCCGAGATATTTCTCGCAGGGATACTGGTCAGTTTCGTGAAGCTGATGGCGTACGGCGACGTGGGGATAGGCAGCAGCTTTATTCCCTGGTGTCTGTACTGTGTCCTGCAGCTGCGTGCTTTCCAGTGCGTGGACAGGCGCTGGGCCTGGGACGATATCGCCCCGGCACCGACGCTCGCGCAGACGGTGAAGGTCGGCGTGCCGGGTATCCGCCAGGGGCTCCGTTCTTGTCCGTGCTGTACCGCCGTGCTGCCCGCCGATCTTGAGGTTTGTCCGCGCTGCGAAACGAAGGGCCATGTTCGCCGTAAAAATAGCCTGCAGTGGACGATGGCACTGCTGGTCACGTCCGTCATGCTGTATCTGCCCGCTAATATTCTGCCGATTATGATCACCGATTTGCTCGGCGATAAAATGCCCTCGACGATCCTCGCCGGGGTCATACTGCTGTGGAGCGAAGGATCCTATCCTGTCGCCGGCGTGATTTTCATCGCCAGTATCATGGTGCCCACTTTAAAAATGATCGCCATTGCCTGGCTCTGTTGGGATGCAAAAGGCCACGGAAAACGCGACAGCGAACGCATGCATCTGATTTACGAAGTGGTCGAATTTGTCGGTCGTTGGTCAATGATCGACGTGTTTGTGATTGCCGTTCTCTCTGCGCTGGTGCGGATGGGCGGTTTGATGAGTATTTATCCCGCGATGGGGGCTTTAATGTTTGCACTGGTGGTGATTATGACCATGTTTGCGGCCATGACCTTCGACCCTCGTTTATCGTGGGATCGTGAGCCTGAATCAAGCCATGAGGAAGAGTAAGAGCATGGAAAATAAGAGTGGAGAGGCGAAAGTGCAGAAGGTCAAAAACTGGTCGCCGGTGTGGATTTTCCCCATCGTGACCGCGCTGATCGGTGCATGGATCCTGTTTTATCACTACAGCCATCAGGGACCGGAAGTGACGCTGATTACCACCAATGCCGAAGGAATTGAGGGCGGTAAAACGACCATCAAAAGCCGCAGCGTGGATGTGGGCGTGGTGGAAAGCGCAACCCTGACCGACGATTTAACCCATGTGGAGATTAAGGCGCGTCTTAATGCCGGCATGGAAAAACTCCTGCACGGCGATTCTGTTTTCTGGGTGGTTAAACCGCAGGTGGGACGTGAAGGGATCAGCGGCTTAGGAACGCTGCTCTCAGGTGCCTACATCGAACTGCAGCCGGGTGCAAAAGGCAGCCAGCCGGCGCAGTACCAGCTTCTGGATTCACCGCCGCTAGCACCGCCTGATGCAAAAGGTATCCGCGTGATCCTCGACAGTAAAAAAGCGGGCCAGCTCACGGCGGGCGACCCGGTACTTTTCCGCGGCTATCGCGTGGGTTCGGTGGAGAAAAGCACCTTCGATCCTCAGAAAAGATCCATCAGCTATCAGCTGTTCATCAATGCGCCTAACGATCGTCTGGTTACCAGCAACGTCCGTTTCTGGAAAGACAGCGGCATCGCGGTGGATCTGACCTCGGCGGGCATGCGTGTAGAAATGGGCTCGCTGACAACACTGTTTGGCGGCGGCGTGAGTTTTGACGTCCCCGAAGGTCTGGACCTGGGGCAGCCAGTTGCGGAGAACACCGCTTTCCGCCTGTTCGACGATCAAAAAAGCATTCAGGATGCACTCTATACCGATCACATCGACTACCTGATGTTCTTTAAGGATTCTGTTCGCGGCCTGCAGCCTGGGGCGCCCGTTGAGTTCCGCGGTATTCGTCTGGGGACGGTGGGACAAGTGCCTTACTTTGTTCCAGGCCTTAAGCAGATGCTTGATGATGATTACCGTATTCCGGTGCTGATCCGCATTGAGCCTGAGCGCCTGATCAACCAGATTGGTGAGAATCAGGATATCGGCGAGCACATCACCGACCTGATGAATCGCGGTCTGCGCGGCTCGTTGAAAACCGGGAACCTGGTGACCGGCGCACTGTATGTCGATATGGACTTCTATCCAAAAGCGCCGCCGATTACCGGTATGCGTGAATTTGGTGGTTACAAGATCATCCCAACGGTAAGCAGCGGTCTGGCCCAGATCCAGCAGCGTCTCATGGAAACGCTGGATAAAATTAACAATCTGCCTCTGAACCCAATGATTGAGGCGGCGACAGGTTCGTTACATCAAAGCCAGGCGACAATGCAGCGCCTGCAGACCACGCTGGATAACATCAACAAGATTACTGCAAACCAGAGTATGCAGCAGCTGCCGCAGGATATGCAGAAAACGCTGCGCGAGCTGAACCGCAGTATGCAGGGCTTCCAGCCTGGCTCGGCGGCGTACAACAAGATGGTGGCAGATATGCAGCGTCTCGATCAGGTCTTGCGTGAACTGCAGCCGGTTCTGAAAACGCTCAACGAGAAGAGCAACGCGCTGGTGTTCGAAGCGAAAGATAAAAAGGATCCTGAGCCGAAGAGGGCGAAACAATGAAAAAATGGCTAGCGATTGCAGGAGCGATGGTACTCACGGCCTGTAGCTCCGGGAGCGAAACGAAAAGCTACTACCAGCTGCCTCTGGTGACGCAGGCGGTTACGCAAAGTTCCGCCTCGCAGGGCAACCGTCTGCTGTGGGTTGAGCAGGTCGCCGTGCCGGATTACCTGGCCGGCAACGGGGTGGTCTATCAGACCAGCGATGTACAGTACGTTATCGCCAACAACAACCTGTGGGCCAGCCCGCTGGACCAGCAGTTACGCAATACGCTGGTGGCGAATCTGGGCAGCCAGCTTCCGGGCTGGGTTGTTGCCTCCCAGCCTTTGGGAAGCGATCAGGACACGCTGAACGTCACGGTAACGGGCTTCCACGGCCGTTATGACGGTGCCGTTGTCATCAGCGGCGAGTGGCTGTTGAATCATCAGGGACAGCTGATTAAGCGTCCTTTCCATCTGGAGCTGAAGCAGCAGAAGGATGGCTATGATGAAATGGTGAAAGTGCTGGCTCAGGGTTGGGCGCAGGAGTCAGCCAGTATCGCCAGGGAAATTTCCCGACTGCCATAAGTAAAATTCATCGTCAAAAACCGCAATCGGCCTGGTGCTGATTGCGGTTTTTTTTTCGTTTTTGCGTCAGGTTGTTACTTGTGCCGGGTCACAATTTTTGTACAAATGATCTTCTGGCTAGCTCACAAATATGACACCCGTATGAATTTTGAACATTGACGCTGGGACTAATTCGGGGTATTCGTTATCTGTGCCTGCGCATCTGGCGCGGACACTGTTTTCTTTCCACCAGACAAAAGAATGAGGGAAACGAGGCATGAAGAGACAGAAACGAGATCGCCTGGAACGGGCTCATCAACGTGGTTATCAGGCCGGCATCGCTGGACGTTCGAAAGAAATGTGTCCTTATCAGACGATAAATCAAAGGTCACAATGGCTTGGAGGCTGGCGAGAAGCCATCGGCGACAGGGCACTTATAGCCTGATAACGTCTCTTTAAAAAAAGAAACCTCCGCACTGCGGAGGTTTCGCCTTTCCGGGGTCGCTTAAAGCGATATCAGAACGCGGAAGTGTCCTGGAACAGACCCACTTTCAGGTCGTTCGCGGTATAGATCAGACGACCGTCTACCAGCACTTCGCCATCCGCCAGGCCCATAATCAGGCGACGGTTAACGATGCGCTTGAAGTGAATACGATAGGTGACTTTCTTCGCCGTAGGCAGAACCTGACCAGTGAATTTCACTTCGCCCACGCCCAGCGCGCGGCCTTTACCTTCACCACCCAGCCAGCCCAGATAGAAGCCAACCAGCTGCCACATGGCATCCAGGCCCAGGCAGCCAGGCATTACCGGATCGCCAATAAAGTGGCAACCGAAGAACCACAGGTCCGGGTTGATATCGAGTTCTGCTTCTACGTAACCCTTATCGAAGTTGCCGCCGGTTTCGGTCATTTTCACGACACGGTCCATCATCAGCATGTTCGGGGCCGGTAACTGTGGGCCTTTCGCGCCAAACAGTTCTCCGCGACCAGAGGCAAGAAGATCTTCTTTTGTATAGGATTCGCGTTTATCTACCATGTTCTCAGTAAGCCTTATTTTAGTGAAGGACGCAGGATAGCTAACACGTGTACGCTGAACAAGTCCGATCAGTTCGAACTGAACCAGCCCAGCCAGCGTAACGGCCATGGATAACGATGGCGAGCATCCTGCTGCGTCGCCTGAGCAATGCGCTCCTGGATAGTCTGCATCAAAGTTGTCTGACCTTCGCCATCCCAAACCAGGTTTGTCAGTAAGGGTAGTGCATCCTCAATCCCTTCGATGGCCCAGATGGCGAATTGTTCCTGTTCAACCGCGTCCAGAATATCCTGGCACAGGCTGAGATGGCGTACGTTAGGCGCCGGAATAATCACACCCTGTTTGCCGTTTAAACCGCGCTGCTGACAGACAGAGAAGAAGCCTTCAATTTTTTCGTTCAGACCGCCAACGGGCTGAGCACGACCAAATTGATCGACCGAACCGGTAATAGCAATGTTCTGGTTGATCGGAACGTCCGCCAGGGCGCTGATTAAGGCGCACAGCTCCGCCATTGAGGCACTATCGCCATCCACTTCGCTGTAGGACTGCTCAAACGTCAGCGAGGCGGAGAAGGGGATTTGCTGCTCAAGCTGCAGTTCAGACATCAAAAATGCCTGCATGATCATCATGCCTTTGGCGTGAATGTTGCCGCCCAGTTCGGCCTTGCGTTCAATATCGGTAAACTCGCCGTCGCCAATATGCACAACGCAGCTGATTCGCGAGGGTTCACCGAACGCGCGCGGATGGCCAGGAAACTCGATCACCGAGAGGGCGTTGATCTGCCCAACGCGTTCGCCTTCTGTCTCGACCAGAATTTGTTCCAGCAGAATTTCATCCTGCATGCGGTCAGCAAGATAGCCTTCGCGCCACTCTCGCTGCGCCAGCATCTGCGTGAGCTGTTCGCCAGTAAACGCACCGTTACCGCTGATCGTACCCACTTCACGCAGCTGCTTGCCGATCCAGAGCGGGCAGAGCGGCAAGGTTTCCTGGTCACCGGTATAGCGAACGGCTTCGCGGATTAAACCCGGCCACGCGTCGGCGGCAGGCGCTGGCAATGCAAAACGTTCCGCCACGGCCATCACCCACTGACACCACTGCGCCATGTCGTCCGCATCGGCAATCTGAATGTTGTCTTCGTATTCGCTGTAAACTGCCTGTTCGGCCAGTTCCGGCTCCATCTCCTGGAAGTCCGCCAGCGATTCGCGGTCACCCATCAGCACGACGGTCAGCGACAGCGGCATTGACGGCACGGAGACAGGAAGAGGACGAGACTCGTCGTAACCGACCCAGTCAAAGCGCTGTTGGGTCACAACGGTTTTCAGACGCATCCACAGCAGCGGCTGCGAGAGCAAAGTGCGCAGAGAGATGATGAGCACGCCGCCGTTTGCGCGATGCACCAGCCCCGGCTGCAGGGAAAGCTCGCCGTTAAACTGGCGCAGACAGCCAAACAGCTGTTCAGCCTCGACCCAATTAGCGGTAATTACCTCGCCGTTAGCAGCAAAACGACCGTCGGCCTGGTCCGCCGGTCCGAAGGTAATAGTATGCCCCGCGATACGATACTGGCCGCCAAATACCGCGGTGGTGTCTGGCCGCAGCTGGCGCGTGGCATCCCCAAGCAGCGACAGATATTCCGCTTCTTCCGGGGCTTTCAGCAGCATGAAGGGCGATGTCGCCCACGGGCTTAACGTCTGCTCCAGCGCATAATGTAAGCGTGGTTGCGTATCGCTAAGGAGGAATTCGTGTTCTTTTGCGAGATCGGGCTGTGCAAACAGTTCCTGATAGCTCTCGGCATCCGGAACAAGGTCACGCCATGCTAGTTTCGTAATGGTCAAAGTTGATGTTTTTTAGTCAGATGTAAAAGCGTGGAGTATACCGTAAGCGGGGGGCTCTACCCAAGCAGGATTGGTATTTCAGCAGGCGGATTGGCTGCAGTCACTCACAGGATATGATTTCTTTTCAGCAGATTGCTAAAAAACTGATATTCTGAACAGAGTTACGTGGTAACACTGAGATCGCAATGAAATATCAACAACTGGAAAATCTCGAAAGCGGCTGGAAATGGAAGTACCTGGTCAAAAAGCACCGTGAAGGGGAGCTGATCACCTGCTACATAGAAGCCAGCGCTGCGCAAGAAGCCGTGGATATTTTGCTGACCCTCGAAAATGAACCGGTACAGGTCAATGGCTGGATTGAGAAGCACATTAATCCTGCGTTGTTAAATCGGATGAAGCAAACTATCCGCGCGCGACGTAAACGGCATTTTAATGCTGAGCATCAGCATACCCGGAAAAAATCCATCGACCTGGAGTTCGTGGTCTGGCAGCGTCTGGCCGGGCTGGCACAACGGCGTGGTAAGACCCTGTCGGAAACTATCGTGCAGCTGATTGAGGATGCCGAACATAAAGAGAAGTACGCCAACCAGATGTCGTCGCTGAAAAATGACCTTCAGGCGTTGTTGGGCAAAAAATAGATTTTTGTTTTCTTCAGACAATAAAAAACCCCGCATGGCGGGGTTTTTTTATAAGACGATAACTTATGCCGCTGGCTGAGTTACAACGTCTTTAACGCCTTTAACTTCGATCTCTACGCGACGATCTGGTGCCAGGCAGTCGATCAGTGCAGCGCGAGCTTTAACGTTGTCACAGGTGTTGCCAGTAACTGGGTTAGATTCGCCCATACCACGTGGGGAAATCTTGTTAGCTGGGATACCTTTAGAGATCAGGTAATCAACAACAGACTGAGCACGTTTCTCAGACAGTTTCTGGTTGTAAGCGTCAGAACCGATGCGGTCGGTGAAGCCCAGAACCACTACAGAACCGTCTTTAGGATCCAGGTTGCTCAGCTGGGTGTACAGCTGATCCAGTGCCTGCTGACCTTCTGGTTTCAGGGTCGCTTTGTTGAAGTTGAACAGAACGTCAGACTTCAGAGTGAAGTGCTTGGTCTGTACTTCTGGAGCTGGAGCCGGCGCTGGAGCAACAACTGGTGCTGCATCTTCCTGCTGGCCGAAACGGTAGGAAACACCTACGCTCAGCATGCCGTTGTCTGGACGAACGCCAACGGTAGCACCGTCACCGATGTTGTTAACCCACTGGTATTCCAGACGGGTAGCGATGTCACGGGTCATAGCCCACTCAACGCCACCAGCGAATACTGGGGAAACGCCAGTGTCATGGTCGTCGCCAGCGATGTTGTTGCTGGAGTCTGCACGCCATACCATGCCGCCCAGACGGGTGTACACGTCCAGATCGTCAGTTACTGGGTAACCCAGTTTAGCGGTCAGCTGAACGCCCTGAGCTTTGAAAGCGCCATTGATGGTGTCGCCTTTGTATGGCATACGACCTAACCAGTCGTAACCCATTTCAAAGCCAACATACGGGTTAACCTGATAGCCACCGAACGCACCTGCACCAAGCTGGCTCTCGTGAGTAGGGCCATCGTTGTTCAGGCTGCTGTTGTACCAGCCAGTGTCATGGAACTGAGACCAGCCCAGTTTACCACCTGCATACCAGGTATTATCTTTCGGAGCGGCCTGCGCTACGGTAGCGAAGCCAGCCAGTGCCACTGCAATCGCGATAGCTGTCTTTTTCATTTTTTGCGCCTCGTTATCATCCAAAATTCGCCATGAAGGTCTCAAGAGAGAATCACGGTTAAATCCTTCACCGGGGGGCGTGGTCAAATATAAATCTACCGATATCTTCGGCTTAGGCCGAGCACCCCTGGCGATGTAAAGTCTACAACGTAGCTGAAAACTTACAAGTGTGAAGTCTGTCAGGCATATGAAAAAAAAAGTTCCGTATACCTATTATTTAACATTTTTAGAACGAATTTTGTGCAATAAAATTAAGGAGAACCGCACCAGACAAGCCTTGCCGCAATTTTGAGGCCGGGAACTAAAACCGCATCCTGCGGTCAAAAAAAATTCCAGGAAAAATCTTAATTTCACTCAATGATACAAATTTGAGTGAATTTTTAGCCCAGAAAGTTGTCCTCTGCGATAAGTATCTGGACGAACCGGGCGCATGATAAACCCGATCGCATTCCCTTCTTCAGCCGCTTCGGTCAGACGAAAATGTTCCTCTTCCGTCAATTCTTCCGGTAACCACCCGATCACCACGCTGTAATTTCCGGTGCGTAACGCGCGAATCATCGATTCGACGGTATCGCAGGGAGAAAGCTGGTTGATCTGCATAACCTTTGCCAGCGGCAGGCCCGCAGACTGCACCCATTGGCGGCTCAGTTTTTGCTGTGGCGTCAGCCAGAGCTGCCAGCGTGATTGCTGACCAAGCTGCTGTAATAACGGAAGCAGCAGGAGTTGGGTCAACAGAGGCTGGTCTTCACGGTAAACCACTTCACTAATAAGCCCCGTCGAAGCACCCCCAACGGTGTTCTGCGCGACAGTGCCCGCGGTAGAGGAGAGAGAAGTTGAGCGATTTGCATAGCCTGAAGTGTACATATTCATTCCAGCCCTGTAGTTACTGTATGGATATACAGTAACCCCTGTATGCATAAAGATCAACCTCATTTTCGGAAAGCGACTCGCAAAATTCATTCAATGTTGATGCCCTTCGAAAAATCATCTTGCTCAACGACGCTAAGTTGCCTATTTTCCTGCTAACGGATCCGCTAGTAAGAAATTTCGTTGTTACTTTATGATTTTGAAGGGAAATATCATGAAAAAGATATCTTATGAACGGATTTATAAATCCCAGGAATACCTGTCACCACTGGGTGAAATTCATCATCGCGCACTGTTCGGCGGCTATACCCTGGCAGTGGATGATGCGGTTTTTGCCATGGTGTCAGAAGGTGAGCTCTACCTCCGTGCCTGTGAAGAAAGTGCGAAATACTGTGTGAAAAATGCCGCGTCTTTTTTGACCCTGATGAAGCGGGGCCGTCCGGTGCTTCTCAACTATTACCGGGTGGATGACGGGCTATGGCAGGACAGGGAGCGTCTGCTTCAGCTCTCCACTTTCGCACTTAATGCGGCAAGAAAAGAGCGTTACCAGCGGCATCAGCGCAATCGACTTAAGGACCTGCCAAACCTGACCTTTCAGCTGGAAGTGTTGCTCTTTGAAGCGGGCATCACCAACGAAGAAACACTGCGGGCGCTTGGCGCAAGGGAGAGCTGGCTGAAGATGCGGGCGAAAAATAAAGCGCTGAGTATCAAAGTGCTATTCGCGCTGGAAGGGGCGATCGAGGGGCTGCATGAGGCGGCACTCCCGGCCGGCATTCGCCGGGAGTTGACGGAGTGGTTTAATGCGCTGCCTGAGCCACAGGAGAATCACTCCTCCAGCTAGCGATTTGCTGTTGCAGCCGGCAAATTTCTGGCAGCAGGGCGATAAGCAGGCCAATCTGCTGCAACACCAGAGGCGCTTTGCTGTCGTTTCCAGGCTCAAGATGCGCAATACGTTGGGTAAGTTCATCCAGCGCCTGTCTCACGCGCGGTTCATCGGCTGGCCGGTGATGCAGTGCATCATCGACATAACAGACCGCGTCATCCAGCAGATTGAGGATGCCCGGGTTGGTGAGTTTTTCGCGGTGGGCGCCCAGCGTGGAAATATAGCTGGTGAAGGTATGGTTCAGGCAGAGCAGCCGGAAAGCCGTCTCACGAATTTCGGCCGTGGCGCGAGGCTCCGTTGACATGTTAGAGACCACCGAGGCCAGTTCCGCATCGCTGTTGTGTGCATCGCGGCGCGCTATCCGGTAAGCCAGGCGGTTATCGCGGCCCTGATGATACTGCTCAAGGATGGCATCCAGGTATCGGCAGTTGGCGTTCATAGCCCTGTCTAACACGCGCGGTAGATTACGGAAACGCCAGTCCGGCCAGATAAAGCTGACGGCGGCCCAGGCGATAGCGCAGCCAATCAGGGTATCGAGTACGCGGGGCAGGGCGACCTCGAACCCTTCACCCAGCAGGTTAAAGCAGAGCAGAACCAGCAGCGTGATGAACATTGTGGCATGGGCGTACTGCACGTTGCGAAACGCGAAGAACAGCACGCCGGTGATCACGATCAGGATCAGCTGTCCTTCAATGGACGGCACGAAATAAAGCACCGGAAGGCCAATGGCGACGCCGACCAGGGTGCCGATAATACGCAATGCCAGGCGGTGTCGGGTGGCGTTATAGTTCGGCTGACAGACAAACAGGCTGGTCAGCAGGATCCAGTAGCCGTGGTGCAAACTGGTTATCTGGATAAAAGCATACCCCACGCATAAGACCAGGGACATTCGCACCGCGTGACGAAACAGCGCCGACTCCGGCGTGAAGTTGCGGCTCAGCCTTAGCCACATATCGCTCACGCTGTGCACGCTGTCATCTGCAAGCTGGTTATCCATCTCGCTGCCCGGCAGTGCCATCGCCTGCTCGGACTCAATCGTCGCCAACTGAGCATCAATCGCCCGCAGGTTGTTGAGCAGAAAACCCAGCGCTTTGATCTGTTCCGGTGACGTTCCGCTGGCCTGCACGCGGTCGAGCGCCGCATCAAGATGGCTAAACACGCGTTCGAAGCGGGAGTCGTGCTGATAGGGCGTGCGCAAAAGAATGGAGCGCGCGAGCTGCTGGCATGCCTGTGACTGCATGGACAGCAGGCGCTGAAAGCGGAACATGACGTCGCTGTAGCGGAACTTCTCGCGCAGGGCGGCATACTGAACGTGCGAGGAGCTGGCGCGCTCATGAATGTCCTGAGCGGCAAAATAGTAGTGCAAGGTTCTGCGCGTGCCGCGCTGGCCGCGATCCCCGCGCAGACGGGTAAGCAGCGAGGCTTTCGTCTGGTTAAGGGTGGCGACCAGCTGGCCGTTTGCCAGCGCCAGATCGTAAAGCGGCGCCTGGCTTTCTTCCTCAATATCCGGGTCGAACAGCCGGGATTTCAGTTCCAGATAATGGGCTAGCTGCTCATAGCTGCGGGCAAGGTTATCCTGCAGAGGACGAACCGGGAAGATTAGGTGGCCGGTTAACGTCAGCAGGTTATACCAGATGGCGCCCAACAGCAGCAGCACAGGCTGCTGATACCACTGGTCGTACAGGGAAACGCCCAGCATGGTGTAGATGGCGATCAGCAGGGCCCCAAAGGCGATAGTGGCATAGCGCTGCCCCAGACCGCCCAGCAAAATAAACCCGCTGGTGGAGAGTGTAAGGCCAAGGGCAAACAGCCACGGCCAGGGGAAAAGTAACTCAACGGACGCGGAGGCGATAAAAAAACAGACGAGCGTAATGACCAGATTCCGCAAACGCCCGGCCAGGCGATCGTCCAGATCCGCCAGCGCTCCGGCCACCACCCCCAGCGTGAGGGGGATGGTGAGCTTGACATCATTCAGCCACCACGGCAGGGCAGCCGTGCCGCAAAGCGCGATAAATATCCTGACGTTGTAGAGCCAGGCGCTGTTCCAGGTATAACGGCGAAGCAGTGGACTTAGCATAAACGCGGCCAGTCCTTATTTACTGAAAACGACGACGTGCGTTCGCTTCACGCGCCGCCTGGGCCACTTCGACCGGAACCACCCTGCGCCCGACGGGCCAAAGGGCGATGGCGGCGATCTTAAAGTTCGCGAGCCCGACCGGAATACCAATTATTGAGATGCACTGCGCAATACCGGCAAAAATATGCATGATGCACAGCCACCAGCCGAAGAAAATCAACCACAGAATGTTCAGCAACGTTCCCCCCGTATTCATCAGGGCGCTCTTGCTCTCCGGGTTCAGCTCGTTAACGTGGATAGCTTCATTACCGTAGGGGATGAACGAGAGTTTCGTGATTTCCCAGCAGGAGCGGGTCAGGGGAAGGGTGAAGATCAGGACGATGCTCACCAGCGTGGCAAAAAGCCAGGAAAGGGTGGTGGCAAAACCGCCCAGCACAAAATTCAACACATTCAGAACGGTACGCATAAACCCTCACTTCCTTTCGATAAAATTAACGCCCAATGATTGTAACGTTTTTTTAGGCTGGAGCACCTTAAAACTGGCAGTTAAACTGTCAGGTAAATTATCTCTTCGTGGATTTGGCGGGACATGGAACTGAAAGCAACTTCTTTAGGCAAACGCCTGGCGCAACACCCCTATGACAGAGTTGTTCTGCTCAACGCCGGGGTTAAAGTCTCCGGAGAACGCCACGAATACCTTATTCCGTTTAATCAGCTTCTGGCTATTCACTGCAAGCGCGGGCTGGTGTGGGGCGAGCTCGAGTTCGTTCTGCCTGACGACAAAGTCGTGCGCCTTCACGGTACCGAGTGGGCGGAAACCCAGCGTTTCCACCATCACCTGAACGCGCTCTGGCAGCAGTGGAGCCACGACATGAGCGTGATTGGCGCTCAGGTGCTGCAGCAGGTGCTGGACGATATCGCGCAAAGCAACGCGCAGCAAACGTGGCTGACGCGCCAGCAGACCGCCGGTCTGCAGCAAAAGATTCGACAGGCACTTTCGGCTCTGCCGCTCTCCGTGACGCGTCTTGATGAGTTCGACAATTGTCGCGATGCCTGGCGTCAGTGCCAGGCCTGGCTGAACGATATGGATAAAAGCCGGCTGGCGCATAACCAGGCCTGGACGGACGCCATGCTCACCCAATACGCCGACTTTTTCAGTACGGTGGAGTCTTCACCGCTCAACCCTGCTCAGGCGCGCGCGGTGGTGAACGGAGAGCAGTCGCTGCTGGTGCTGGCGGGGGCTGGAAGCGGTAAAACGTCGGTGCTGGTGGCGCGTGCGGGCTGGCTTCTCACCACCGGGGAGGCCGTTGCCGATCAGATCCTGCTTCTGGCTTTTGGCCGTAAGGCGGCACAGGAGATGGACGAACGCATCCAGGAACGGCTGCACACCCGGGATATTACCGCCAGAACCTTCCATGCCCTCGCGCTGCATATCATTCAGCAGGGCAGTAAAAAAGTGCCTGCCATCAGTAAACTGGAAAACGACGCGCAGGCGCGACAGGCGTTGTTTATTAAAACGTGGCGTCAGCAGTGCAGTGAGAAAAAGGCGCAGGCGAAAGGGTGGCGTCAATGGCTGGAAGAGGAACTCAACTGGGAGGTACCGGAGGGCAGCTTCTGGCAGGATGAAAAACTGGCGCGTCGGCTCGGCTCGCGTCTTGACCGCTGGGTCAGCCTGATGCGGATGCACGGCGGCTCGCAGGCAGAGATGATTGAAAGCGCGCCGGAGGCGATCCGCGATCTATTTTCAAAACGGGTCAAGCTGATGGCTCCGCTATTGAAAGCCTGGAAAACCGCGCTGAAAGAGGAAAATGCCGTTGATTTCTCCGGTCTTATCCATCAGGCGATCGTCATTCTGGAGAAGGGGCGCTTTGTCAGCCCGTGGAAGCATATTCTGGTGGATGAGTTCCAGGATATCTCACCCCAGCGTGCGGCACTGCTCTCGGCGCTGCGGGCGCAAAATAAACATACCTCGCTGTTCGCGGTGGGGGACGACTGGCAGGCCATCTACCGCTTCAGCGGGGCGCAGCTCTCGCTGACGACCGCCTTCCACCACTATTTTGGCGAAGGCGACCGCAGCGATCTGGACACGACATACCGCTTCAATTCACGGATTGGTGAGATCGCCAACCGCTTTATCCAGCAGAACCCGCACCAGCTGGCCAAGCCGCTAAACAGCCTGCGGGCAGGGGATAAAAAAGCGGTCACCCTGCTGGCGGATGACCAGCTGGAGCCGCTGCTGGACAAGCTCAGCGGCTATGCGAAACCCGATGAACGTATCCTGGTGCTGGCGCGTTATCATCACCTTAAGCCTGCTGCGCTGGAAAAAGCCGCTACCCGCTGGCCGAAACTGCAGCTTGAATTTATGACCATTCACGCCAGCAAAGGGCAGCAGGCCGATTATGTGATTGTGGTGGGGCTGAAGGAGGGCAGCGACGGATTCCCGGCTCCGGCCCGCGAGTCGGTCATGGAAGAGGCCCTGCTGCCGGTGCCGGAAGACTTCCCGGATGCCGAAGAACGGCGTTTGCTGTACGTGGCCATCACCCGCGCGCGTCATCGCGTGTGGCTGCTGTTCAATAAAGAGGAGCCATCCGTGTTTGTCGATATTCTGAAGAGTATAGACGTGCCGGTGGCGAGAAAGCCATAACGGCGTCAGGCAAGATTTCCAGGCCGGGTAGACGTAGCCGCCACCCGGCAAAAAAGCTACTTCAGTCTCTCGGAAAGATAGCGCTGATAGTCCGGAATAAGGATCTCAACCGGCGAGTTAAACTGCGGTGATTCAATGATGAAATCCGCCGTTGACAGGTTCGTCGCCACCGGAATATTCCACACCGTTGCCAGACGCAGCAGCGCTTTGACATCCGGATCGTGCGGAACCGCATTCAGCGGATCCCAGAAGAAGATCAGCACATCAATTTTCCCTTCGGAAATCTGCGCCCCGACCTGCTGATCGCCGCCCATCGGGCCGCTCAGCATCGCATTCACCTCCAGACCCGTTTCGCGCTGGATCAGGTTACCGGTAGTGCCGGTCGCCGACAGGGCGTGCTTTTCCAGCAGCGGCTGATGGCGGCGAACCCAGTTAAGCAGCATTTGTTTACAGTGATCGTGCGCCACCAGCGCAATATGTTTGCGTTCAGGCAGCGTGCGTGTTGTCAGTTCCATAATCATATCCATCAGGTTAACTGACTACACGATGACGGGAACCGTCTGACGCTGCAAGAGAAAGGCGTAAAAAATGTGGCTTAAGATGAAGGTTGTTGCTTTGCCCACTGTAAAAACCGGGCCCGCGTGTCGGGATCGGCCTGCTGGAACCAGAATTTAAGGCGCTGTTCCGTCAGGCTCTGGGACTGCGGCGGAATGACGTCCAGTTCCGAGACGCCGGATAGCAGCGTACTGTCGTCCGCCATCATGGTGGCAAACTGCGGAAGGGAGGCGCGTTTGCCGGCTTTGTTATAGACCTGCGTTGCGGCCTCGTAGTCCGGGCTTTTTGTGGCGCTGGTCAACGCCAGAATATCCAGCTTGACCGGGATCGGCATTGCATTCCCGTCCAGCAGCTCAACGCGTGGCGAGGCGTCGAAGGCCGCTGATTCCTTCTCCGTTTCAAGGCGAGGCAGGGTAATGTTCACCTGGCTGATTTGCCGGGTATTAAAGCTGACAATCAGCGGCGGAGAGATGTACATCCGCTGCTCATGGTTAGTCAGGCCGATCGCTTTTTCGACCCGGAACACCAGCTGATGCGGCCCGTTATCTAACTCAATGCTGTCAGCCCCGCGCAATAACGAGCTGGAAACCTTTTTCCCGTCCAGAACCAGAAGATCAATGTCGCCAGAGAGCCGAAGCGTGGTGGCAAAAACGCAAACCGGCATCGCTAACGCAATCAGAGCAGTGGCAAAACCGGTTTTCATAGAAGGCTCCTGTCAGAGATACTGTCGCCGCATTAATGTATCTAAATCTTTCGATAATCACGTTTACTAACATATAGACATATTTTGCCGTTTTGCCCTCATACATCTGTATGGGATGGATGGTTGAGATGTGCGCTTTGGCGTACACTTTTAAAAAAGCCAGGAGAAAAACCATGAAAGAGAACGATATTGCCGAGATTCTGACATCCACGCGTACCATTGCGCTGGTGGGCGCGAGCGATAAACCCGACCGTCCCAGCTATCGGGTGATGAAATACCTTCTCGATCAGGGCTATCACGTCATCCCGGTCTCACCAAAAGTGGCGGGGAAAACCTTACTGGGCCAGCAGGGTTATGCCACCCTCGCTGACGTGCCGGAAAAAATTGATATGGTCGATGTCTTCCGTAATTCCGAGGCGGCGTGGGAAGTGGCGCAGGACGCGATTGCCGTCGGGGCGAAAACATTGTGGATGCAGCTGGGCGTGATTAACGAGCAAGCTGCCGTGCTGGCGCGGGATGCGGGATTGAAGGTGGTTATGGATCGCTGTCCGGCGATCGATATCCCCCGTCTGGGGCTGGCGAAGTAATAAAAAAAAAGCCCGTTCATCGGGCTTTTTTTACACGCTTAGTTCCGCAGGCGCGGAGCCTGTAACTGTTTGCGGATAGTCTGAGCAAGTTCATCCATCGTGGGTTGTTCCGGATGCTCTTCCTGCAGCTCGCTACTTAGCTGCGCTTCGGCAAGGTAGGTATGTACGGGTTGTCCGTCGTCACCTTCCATCACTACATGGTACCAGGGTGCAGCGCGAAGCTCTGCGTTCACCGCCAGTTCGTCCGCTGACGGTTCATCAAGGGAATACTCCGGGTCGATATCCACGACCACACCCAAATACCCAAGCAAAGTGTGGCGGACCTGCTGGCCGATACCGAATTTGCTGGCAATCATAGTCACCTCCCGGGAAATACGACTTACACATTAAGTGCGGGCAATATTTCTCTTTTCAAGTTACATGACGCGACAGGCAAACCCTTTCAGATACAGTCCTTCCGGGTAGGTAGCAATCACGGGGTGATCGGCTGCCTGACGGAACTGCTCTATAAATTGTACATCACGACCAGCATCTATTGCGGCATCGGCGATGATTTTTTGGAATAAATCGGTGGTCATCAGCCCGGAGCAGGAGAAGGTGAGCAGCACCCCGCCCGGGTTCAGCAGCTGGATCGCCAGCATGTTGATATCCTTATACCCACGGCAGGCGCCCATCAGCTGGCTTTTGTTTTCCACAAACTTTGGCGGATCCATCACGATGACATCGAACTTCTCGCCCTGATCGCGATATTTACGCAGCAGCTTGAAGACGTCGTCGCGTATAAATTCGGCTTTGCTCAAGTCCAGTTTGTTCAGCTCGACGTTCTGTTTTGCCACGTCCAGCGCTTCCTGCGAGGTATCCACGCTAACCACTTGGGCACAGCCGCCCATCAGCGCCGAAACGGCAAACCCACCGGTGTAGGAGAAGCAGTTGAGCACGCGTTTGTCGGCAACGTACTGACGCGTCGCGAGACGGCTGTCGCGCTGGTCAAGGTAGTAACCCGTTTTGTGCCCGCCCTGAATATCCACCAGCAGCTTCATGCCGTGCTCTTCAATCGGCAGCAGGGCAGGCGGCAGTTCACCCGTGACCGGCCCCTGAGTCAGCTCCATGCCTTCTTTTTTGCGCACCGCCACGTCGCTGCGGTCGTAAATGGCGCACTGTGGGAACAGGGTTTGCAGGGCGCTAATCAGCGCGGCACGCTGGTATTCCGCCCCGGCGTTGAGGAGCTGCAGCACCAGGAAGTTGCCGAAGCGATCGATGGTCACGCCCGGCAGGCCGTCGGACTCACCGGCAATCAGGCGATAGCTGTCCAGCCCGTCGCGCTTTGCCAGCCACTCGCGCCACTGCTGCGCCTGCTGCAGGCGGCGGACGAAGAAGTCGATGTCGATGGTTTCGTCTTTATCGAAGGTCCAGACGCGCGCGCGGATCTGGGAGGCGGGCGAGTATGCGCCGCGCGCTAACCATTTCCCCTGATGGTCAACAATATCAATGGTTTCACCGAGGCTGGCTTTGCCTTCCATACGGGCAACTGCGCCGGAAAAGACCCAGGGATGACGGCGCAGTAATGATTTCTCGCGCCCTTTGGCTAACACTAAACGTACACTCATAATTTGCTGTTCTGTCGATTTCAGGGAAATGGCGCGTAGAGTAGCACATTCAGCCAGGCGCAATCATCTGCGGATGTCGTTGAGCGTTTCGCCAGATCGTGGAGGAGGTGAGAATGGCCGTGGCGCTGTCACAGTTACAGTCGACTCGCTTACCGATCGGTGAAATCGCATTACAATGTGGGTATCTTTCCAGCTCTCGTTTCACCGCCCGTTTCCGGCAGCACTATGGCTGTTTACCGAAAACGCTACGTTAAGGAGAAGAAAAATGTCAAAAGTCTGCACCATTGCCTGGGTCCACGGCCTTGTTCAGGGCGTCGGGTTCCGCTACAGCACCCAGCGCGAAGCGATGACGCTTGGGCTAACGGGATACGCGCGAAATATGGACGACGGCAGCGTTGAGGTGGTCGCCTGCGGCGACGCGGAGCAGGTTGAAAAACTGATGGCGTGGCTGAAAGCAGGCGGGCCGCGCAGCGCCCGGGTTGATAAGGTCTTAACGGAACCGCATCAACCCGGCAGGGAATATGTGAACTTCGGTATTCGGTATTAAATACACTTCACCGGTTTAGGAAGGCCGGCAATTTTGGTGGCCTGTTTTGCCGGGCCCTTCGGGAACAGGCGATACAGATAGCGGCTGTTGCCTTTTTCTTCGCCAAATTTGTTGGCCATCGCCTTGACCAGCATGCGGATGGCCGGAGAGGTGTTGAACTCGAGATAAAACTCGCGCACAAAACGGACCACCTCCCAGTGTTCGGGGGAGAGGGCGATACCTTCGTTTTCGGCGATTTTCTCCGCCAGCGGCTCGCTCCATAGCGTGGTGTCTTTCAGATAGCCTTCGCTATCGGTCTCAATTTCCTGGCCTGCAAAAATGAACATAGTGCTCTGTCGATAAAGTAAAAAACGCCCCTAGTCTAGCAAATAAGGGGCGGCGTGAGAAACCTCGACCTACAGAAGAAGCTGGAGCAGATTATTGGCATTAAGCTTTTTCAGCGCGTTGCATTTATACGTCGACACCTGTTTTTCACTCATCTGCGTCATATGCGCGACATGCCGTACCGATTGTCCGTTCACCAGCCTGTCGAGCACGTTGAACTCCATGCCTGTCAGGCAACAATTCAGGGTGCGCACCCGGCGGGGCTCTCTGGCAAGCAGATACGCCGCATCCGCAACGGCAATCCGGTCATCAATGATATATAAGGTCAGCGTGGCAAACCGCTTTCGCAGATGGGTAGCCAGTGCCCAGCCTTTTTCATTGCACACCAGATACACCGTTCCTTCCCAGCGCCTGGCTTCCAGCTCCAGAAGAATGTCGACCAGCGCCAGGTGCGTCCCCGCGACGGAAAAGCGGCAGCGAACAACGAGGGTGTCGCAGGCCAGCAGCGAACGGCACCACTTTACCGTACCGCTCGAAACCTGCGTCTGAGCGTTACGGCGCAGAAGGGCGTAGCGCAACCCTTCGGCATAAAAACTATTGTTGTCGAGGATGGCGTAACTCACAATGGGCTCTTTATAAGGTACTGGGCGTATAGATAACGCGTAGGGTGCCGGTGTAATCCCCGGCATTTTTGCTGCTGGCAGCAAACGCGGGCGTTTTCAGAATGATGGGGGCGGGGACACAAAGTACGCTCTCCCGTCCACCCGGCAGCACAACCTGACGCAGATATTGCGGGTCATTAGTGCCCTGCCAGATCAGCGTTTTGCCATTCGCCGCGGTTTCTGCTGCGCCCGTGACCGGGTTGATCACCGTAACCTGATAATCGAGCCGATCCCGTGCTTCGGTCTGGCTTCCACCGCGTCGTCTGACGGAAAACGCTCCCTCAGTACGGCCCGTGGCCGCTAAACCGTCATCCTCAAAGCGCAGATAGACGCGCGTGCTGGCGCTGTTTTTACCGTCATACAGGCACATATCCAGCGCGCTCTCGCCCTGGATTTCGCTGCCGCCGGGCCGCCCCGGAAAATTGGTCAGATTGAGGTTAACCATCGGGGTTGAGTGGGGGAACGCCGGCAGATAAATCTGCTGGTTACCCGGATCGACCACCTCAATGCGTATCGTCGCCTGCCAGCGGGCTATGGTGAGGTAGCCCGGACATCCGACGTTGACATCGTTAAAGTTGCCCCCGCAGTCGGCGCTTCCCCATTCGCGCAGGTTCTGCTTCAGCGTTGCGGTCCAGATGCCCGGCTGGGCGAGCTTATCCAGTTCGCCTTTAACGATGTAAAAATCAAAATAGGGTTCCCGGTTCCAGGCCGAGAGATCGGCGGTACCGCCGCTGACAAAGCTGGCAAAGGTGAAAATTTTGTTGTTGATAAACATATGTTTTTCCCCATAGACCTTCACATCTGCTGTTTTATTTGTCGACGTGTGGGTAAAACGCAGCGTAATGGCGTAGGGGGCGGCCGGGTTCGCGGTAAACCAGACCGGCGCTGTCATACACGCTCCGTTCGTCGGGTCGGTGCGGGACTCGCAGGTCAGGGTGTTGCGTCCCCACTTTTGCGGGTCGATAGTGTCGTAACCGCTCGGTTCATGGACCCAGATATCAAAACGCGCAGGCGGCACCGCGCGATCGTAGCTAATCCCTACGCTGGAATTTCTTCCGGCAGGGACGCCCGCCAGCGTCTGACAGCTCCACAGCGTCAAAAAAAGTAAAATAAAGAGGTAGTTGTTCACATCATTTCCCTTTGGTGAGGTGCTCTGCATTCATGGCCGTTGGCCCCGTAGGCACGTTCCGCCCGGCGAGCATCAGTTGCGCCTGGTGCTGGACCGAATCCGGCAGGGCGGAGAAAGTGAGTTCCCGACACGGGATAGACCCGACATAACGCACCACGTCGCGCATGCTTTTCACGCTCAGTTCACACTGATAAAACTGCTGCTGACGCACCAGATAAAGGTTGCGCAGCAGGGCGTCGCTCTGGGCGCTGAAACCGCCATTGCCGAGATCGTTCCAGCCGTTCACGTTCAGCGGTACGCCGCCCACGAACGGCGAATGATGTTCGTCAGTGAGCAGGCCGAGCCAGGTGTAGCGGGTGGTGGTTTGCACGTCCCGGCGAAGCATTTTGCCCGGCACCATAAAGAGCGTCCGGCTCCCGGAACCCTGCGTGATTTCACTGCTTGCGCCTGATGAGACGTTCAGCGACTCATTAACCGTCAGCGTTGTTGGCTGATAACCCGGCACCGCAAAAAGGGCACGGCTGTTGGCCGGGATATCCGCGGTACCGCCGTTATCCAGCGAGACGGCGACGCGTGAATCCCGGGAATCCTCAGGCGTAGCCACGTTTACCGCAACGGCAGAAGCCGGGCGTCCATCGCCCCAGCGGCCAAGCCACAGCCCTGAGCGCGACAGGGCGAGGGTGGAGCTGTAGTTGCCGCTGCTGCTTAACGTATGGCGCCCATCCTGGCGGTCCCATGCGTCGCTCACCGTCAGGCTGGCGTTACCAAAACGTCCGCCCTGGCGCGTGTACGCCGAGGCATTGAGCGAATCGCTGTTGATCCCCGACGCGCTCAGCCCGTATTCATTCTCGCCGCGCGCGTCGGCATACCAGTTGTGCGCCACGTTGTAGCTCAGCTGGTTTTTCTGATGCTGCTGGTGCTGCCAGGTTGCACCAAGCGAGGTATAGCCTGACGCATCGCCCTGACGCTTATGCGCCAGTGAGAGGCTAATGCTCAGATAGCCGCCTTTGTCTTTTCCGTCGCGAGAGTGGTCGTTGCGCATAAACAGGTTAATGCTGCTGTTGATGTTCAGACCGCGCGCGCTAAAGGTATTACTCAGCCCGCCTTGCCAGGCCTGCGTGCGGGAGCGGGTCATATACACCGGCTCCCACGGCAGGCCGGCATCGTGACGATCGTCATGGTCAGGCAGTTCCCGGCGCGTAACGTAGCGCCCTTCGTTGCGGTTATCCGAATACCCCAGGTTGGCGTACCACGAGCCGACAGGCACGGAGAACATGACCGAGAGGCTACGATAACAGCCGTTGACGGCGTCAAAACCTGCGCTGCGGGTATCACAATTTTCTGCGGATAACGCGTTGCGGTAGAAGCTCAGCGAAAACCCGTCGTTATAGCTGATTTGCTGAATATTGCCGCGTTGGCCCTTGCTGCCGTAGAGGTAGCTAAAGCGTGTGCTTAATACCCCGTCGATCGGGCCCGCGTTAAAGCCGCGGCTCCAGTCGAGGGCATTTTCCAGGAAGTGCTGCCTTTTCATGACGGTTGCGCCGCTGGTCAGCGCCAGCGTCGGGGTGACGGGCAGGCGTATACCCGCCTGTGCGACCGGGCTGCGTTCATCATTGCGATCGTTATTAGCCGTTTCCCCTGCCTGCATAAACCACTCGACGCGGTCGAATGGCGTAATGCCCGTACGGGTAAACGGAACCTGCTCGGTACGCGTCAGTCGGTTGTTTTCGTAAACTGACAGCGTCACGGTATAGCTTCCATCCGGAAACGCGCGGGTATCCAGAGTTTGTGCCCCGGCATTGAGGTAAAAGCTGGCCAGCAGCTCCTTGCCGCGGCGCGCGTCGATACGCGCATCGTGCGAAAGCAGCACCGTAATGGGCGTGCCCTTCGATTGCTGAACCGGGTTGATCCATGCCCGGGTCGAGCCCGTGCGCAGGCCACGAATCTTGCCCAGCGGCAGCTGGCTGAGGTTAATATTCCCCCCGGCGTTGCTGAACAGGTCGCGGGTATCCATCTCGCCTATCTGTAGATAATATTCACGCCATAAATCCTGGCGGAACCAGGCATTGTTAACGGTCATTTCCTGCTGCTGCTGATGACGCGAGCGTTGTCCCAGCCAGGTCCAGTCGAGGTTAAGATAGCCGTCCTGGGTCAGCGCCAGCGCCCCGTTGCCCTGAACGGTGGCAGACTGATAATCCCTGTCGGCAACGAAATTGATATTTTGCTGATGAATCAACGCGTTTTCGCTGTCCTGGGTGGGCTGATACCACTGGTTTTCCTCCGAGGGCTTTGGCAAAAAGCGCTTATCAAAAAACAGGTTTATGCGAGCATTGTTTTCGTCATAGATGATGGCCGCACGGCGGGTTTCGAGATAATCACACCCCGTCGCGGAGCCGTTGCTGCTGCAGGCCAGGTTGCCGTTACGGGCAAGCGGAACGGCCAGCGCTGCGGAAACGGAGCCGATAAGGGCAGGATCGTCGTTAAACTGACGTTTGATGGCCGCGACCACAGTTTCAGGCGCGACAAAACTGACCGTTTCAAGATTGATATCGGTTTCGAAAAGGCCAAGCGACTCGCCGTATAAGCTCACCTCTGTCCACATGCGCTGCGTTTTCGCCAGGTCTTCGAATCCGGCCGGGACGGCCATCTCAGCGCAGGCGAGGTGGACAGATGCGGGTAATAAAGCAACAAAAAGGAGAGTATTTCTGTGAAACGCCATGAACGAGCCTCGACATCATCCTGACGTCAGAGGGCGGGCGCCCTCTGACGTTATTCCTTAGGTGCTATGGTGTTACGCACCGCCTTCCGTGGTGGTCGCCTGAGTCAGCATCAGGCTTACAACGCCGCTGTACTGGCCGGTTTTCAGAATGCCTTTGGTGGTCTGGGAAATGGTCAGAGGCAGAACCGCAGAACCGTTTTCAATGCTGCCCGGGAACAGTTCGGTTCCGGTAAATTCGGCATCGGTGGTGGACAGAGTTTTATCACCCAGAAGAACCGTCATCGGTACAATCTGATCCCCATCCGTGTTGGTGAGCTTAGCTGCGCTAACGAGGCGTACTTTGACGTTACTGGTAGCGGAGTTGGACCATACCTTGGTGTTCAGGCGGTAGCTTTCCAGGCCCCGACCCGGCAGATACTGCATGTCGATGCTGGCTGGCAGCGGCGTGTTATCGGCCTGGGTCATATCCAGCTGTGAATCAACGCTGGCGTTGACGGTAATATCTTTCTGGATCGCCAGCGCGCTGGCAGATGTGGTCATCGCGGCAACGATCATCAGAGGTTTAATAAATTTACGCATTGATATCTCCATATTTTACAAATGAGCACCCTGGCTCTTTAAACAAACCACAAGGGTTTTTACAGTGACGTCGTGTTATTGCACGACGGGTAAGTCAGCTTCTTCAGCGGTTTTTTTCACCCAGTTGAAGTAGCGGAATTTGTATTTCTTGCCGTTTATCTGATTAAGCGTTTTTAATTTCCGCTCGGTATCCGGATAAATCGTGGCGTCTTCTTTAATCCATTTACAGACGTCGTCTGACTGACAAATACCGATCTCCCTGAGCGGCACGCGCAGGGTGCCGGCGTTGGTGACGGTCCCCCGTGCGGGATCGATATGCAGCGAAACGCGCTCCGTGGCAGGGGCCAGATGTACCAGCGCCCCCCAGATAACATTGACCCCAAGCTTTGCCGTCGCTGCCGTGCTTTCAGGCTGGCCGGGAATAATGCTGTCCGGCTGTTTCACCCCTTCAAAATAGACTCGCCAGGTGGTCTCTTTTTCCGGCGGCGTCAGTGAAACAAGGCGCACCACACGCATTGCGCCTGCAGCCAGGGCAAATTTATCGGGCGTCACCACGACGCCGCCTTCTTTCCACGAAGCAACGTCAATCTCTTTTTCCTGGGCCGTTCCGGGGTTAAGAATTTTCTTTTGCCTCACCCGAATGAACTGAATATCATCCGTTTTCGATGCCACTTTTATTTGCGCTGCGCCGGCGCTATCCACGTTAAGTTCCATTGGATAGACGCTCATATTGGCCATTGTCATTTCTGAGAAAAATGACAGCGACAGCGCGGCGACATAAAACGCGGTTGTCATATTCACTTTTTGTTTCTGTTTCACATTCAGCCTGCCTGCTCTGAGTTCTTGTGCGGTTTTTAACACCAGGACACCGTCTGCTTTCGTATCGCTTCAGGGCAGGGAAACTTTAACCAGAACAGCAGGTTGTGAAAATTTGTATTAGTTAACCGCTGATATACAGTGATTTATCCTGATTTGCTGGGCTTAAAGTTGTATAGTTAAAAGAAAATGCCGCTACCCAGGATGGGAAGAAAATTCCTGTTGATGAAAAAAGAACCAGCTCAGGAAGCGATTTTCTTGCCGATGTCACAGGGATAAAAAAGCCTGCGGTAATAGCTGAGAGTGAAATATGTTTTTTATATGCAATAATTCGTTGTTATTTGATCCTGAAGCACATGCAATTAGCCTTGTTGGTCAACCGGAGTCTGTATTAACGCTCTCGGCGCCAGCCGTTCGCCTTTTACAGGAGTTTATTCGTCATAAAGGGCACGATCTGAGTCGGGAGGAATTAATTACGCGCGTCTGGGAGGAGTATGGCTTTACGCCGTCTGGAAATAACCTCAACAAAGCGGTCAGTGAATTACGCAAAAGCTTCCAGTCTCTTGGGGAACATCATAATTTCATTGTGACGATACCCCGGTATGGATTCCGTTTTGTTGCCGATGTGATTTGCCAGCCTGCGCAAATTGTTCAACCCGCTGAAGCACAGCCGTTCTCTTCCGTCGTGCCGCCAGAGGCAAAACGTCAGCGTATTTCCCTTAAATGGGGCGCCGCGGCAGCGGCATTGTTAGCATCAGCACTGGGGTTAGGCCTGCTGTTTAACCAGCAGCAGAAGATCGCTATACCGATGACGCCAAAGCCCGTCGCGCAGAAAATAGCGGGCTGTAGCATCTTGCTTATTAACGATCATGGCCGGCCGCTGGTGCTCTCGAAACTGGCGGGGCTGCTGGAGGCGAATAACGTGGCGTGCGCGCGCGAAGCGTACAATATCTACTATTTCAGCGCCCGCTTTAACCTTGCAGTTGCGGATGAAGTGTTCATTGGTGCATGCCCGGTCAATAAAACCAGCCTGTGCAAAACAATTCGCTATAAAAGCGGGGCAGAAAAATGAAAATGAGACTTCTGTTTGCTGCGGGTGGGGCGCTTGCTGGCGGCGCGCTGGCGCTCTTTATTTATTCCGGGGGCATATATAAGCGTGATGCGCTGGCCTGCAGTACGGAATTTAACTTTACGCGTAACGAGGGAAAAGCGAATGAGGTCCGGGTCAATACCATGGCCCAGTTCTATTTTCATCGGGACGGCACCGGCTTAACAACGTACAAAGGTGCAGCTATGGCTGAAGGCCGGGGCATGATCGTTGACAGAGATGTGGATTTTACCTGGTCGCGACGGGATGATGATAACGTTATCGTGTTGAGCTACACCAAAACCTGGCGTCGGCATAATGACAATACCCCGGACGAAAAATGGGGAGGCTTTGCGAGGCCGACAGCCCGCTATTACCTGACGATCTCTGAGCTTGCGCCCGCCGTGTGGCTGATACAGGACCGGCTCTATCCCACCTATATTTGCCGCGGTGACTAGGGCATAAAAAAAGGAGAATGCCTGAGGCATTCTCCTTTTTGTTTCAGCAGGTCTGCTTAATCGCGGCTGGCGAAGCCCAGGATGCTCAGCAGGCTGACGAAGATGTTGTACAGCGACACATACAGGCTCACGGTCGCGCGGATGTAGTTGGTCTCACCGCCGTGAATAATGTTGCTGGTTTCATACAGGATCGCGCCGGATGACAGCAGGATAAACACCGCGCTAATCGCCAGGTGCAGGGCAGGCAGCTGCAGGAAGATGTTTGCCACCATACCAATCAGCACCACTACGATACCCGCCATCAGCATACCGCCAAGGAAGGACATATCCTTGCGCGTGGTCAGCACGTAGGCCGAGCAGCAGAAGAACACCAGCGCGGTACCGCCCAGCGCCATGCCAATCACGTCACCCATACCGGCAGACAGATACGCGTTCAGGATCGGCCCCAGGATATAACCCAGGAAGCCGGTGAAGGCGAACGCGGAAAGAATACCGACCGGTTTATCAGCGGTTTTGTAGGTCAGGAACATCAGACCGTACATCCCCACCAGCGTCAGGATCAGGCCCGGAGACGGCAGCATCAGCACGGTACTGGCGGTAGCGGTGATAGCCGAAAACGCCAGCGTCAGGCTGAGCATGAAATAGGTATTGCGCAGCACCTTGTGGGTGCTGAGTAGCGATGTGCGGTCGCGTGAGGAAGTAATTATACGATCCATGAGTCACTCTCTTATGACAGATGTAATTAACGGAAAGAATAGGAAACGGCGCGCCAGTCTCAAAGTGGTTTTACCCATCTTTACTCAGCACGTTAGCGCTGAAGGTGGTTATTTCTTCTGCAAAAGCATGTGTAACCAGTATGAACGGCGGTTTAAAAGTATTTACCAGATCAACCTCTTATAGGTTACTGAAAAATATTGCGTTATTGCATTTCGGGCGCTAAGAGTTATCTCCGGATCGTCATAAAACAGACAATAAGGCGAAGGATATGAAACCACAAACACGCACGCGCTTTACGCTCTCTTTACTCACCGCCGGGATCCTGTGCGCCAGCACGGCGACCTGGGCGGCTAACGTGCCAGCAGGAACAGCGCTGGCCGAAAAACAGGAACTGGTCAGAAACAATGGCAGCGAACCGGCCTCGCTCGACCCGCACAAAGTCGAAAGCGATGTCGAATTCAATATTATCAGCGATTTATTCGAAGGGCTGGTGAGCGTCTCCCCGTCAGGAGAAATCCAACCCCGGCTGGCTGAAAAATGGGAGAACAAGGACAACACCGTCTGGACGTTCCACTTACGTCCGGGCATCACCTGGAGCGACGGGACGGCCATTACCGCAGAGGATGTGGTCTGGAGCTGGCAGCGCCTGGTTGATCCAAAAACCGTTTCACCGTACGCCAGCTATCCCGGCAACATGCATATCGTCAACGCGGCCGATATCGCTCAGGGGAAAAAATCCCCCGACACGCTGGGCGTAAAAGCAATTAACGATACCACGCTGGAAGTAACGCTCACCCAGCCCAACGCGGCGTTCCTGGCGATGCTGGCGCACCCGTCGCTGGTGCCGGTGGATAAAGTGCTGATTGGCCGTTTCGGCGAAAAGTGGACCAAACCGGAGCATTTTGTCAGCAGCGGAGCGTATAAGCTGTCCCAGTGGGTGGTCAACGAACGCATTGTGGCGGAGCGTAACCCGCGCTACTGGGATAACGCGCATACCGTTATTAACAAAGTCACCTATCTGCCGATCACCTCCGAGGCCTCGGATGTGAACCGCTATAAAGCGGGCGAAATTGATATTGTGTATACGGTACCTATTAACCAGTTTGCTCAGCTGAAGAAAACGCTGGGCAGCCAGCTGGACGTCTCCCCGCAGCTGGCGACCTATTACTACGAATTCAACACCACCCGTCCGCCGTTCAACGATGCCCGCGTGCGCAAGGCGCTGAACATGGCGCTGGATAAAGACATCATCGCTGAGAAGGTAATGGGGCAGGGGCAGCGCCCGGCGTGGCTGATTAGCCAGCCGGACATCGGCGGTGTCAAGCTGCAGAATCCCGATTACGCCAGCTGGCCGCTGGACAAGCGTATTGCTGAGGCGAAAAAACTGCTCAACGAGGCCGGGTATAACGAAAGCCATCCTCTGAGCTTCAACCTGCTCTATAACACCTCTGAATCGCACCAGCGCATCGCGATTGCGGCCAGCTCTATGTGGAAGAAAAACCTCGGCGTAGACGCGAAGCTGCAAAATCAGGAGTGGAAAACCATGCTGGATACCATGCACACCCACAACTTTGACGCGGTGCGCTACGCCTGGATTGCCGACTACGACGACGCGGCGACCTTCCTGAACAACTTCCGTACCGGCGACAGTGAAAACACCAGCCAGTACAGCAACCCGGACTACGATCAAGCCTTGATCAACGCCGCAAAGGCCAAAACGCCGGCAGAGCGGGGTAAGTTCTACCAGCAGGCAGAGGATCTGCTTGGGCGTGATGTGCCTGCCATTCCGGTTTATCACTACGTCCGTACGCACCTGGTGAAACCGTGGGTGGGTGGCTTTACGCCGGATAAGCTGGGGTACTATTTCACAAAAGATATGTACATCAAAAAGCACTAAGCGAGAGGGCTGGATTTTATGCTGAGAAAATCGCCGATGTGTTGTCAGTTCAACCGATTAAGCACATTTTGGCTAATTTTAAAGCGAACGATTGCAGCCACTCTTTACAGCATGCGGTGAGGTGTTTATAGTTCGCCTCACTCAGGAAGTGTGGCCGAGCGGTTGAAGGCACCGGTCTTGAAAACCGGCGACCCGAAAGGGTTCCAGAGTTCGAATCTCTGCGCTTCCGCCAGATATAAACCCCAGCTTACTCGTTAAGCTGGGGTTTTTCTTCCGTCTTATCTCAGAGTTGCCTTTTACCAGATTCTGGCCATTCCTTCGCTTGCCGGGCGAACGAGAGTGAAGCCAAATTTAGAATACAGCTCGGGGACATCCGCCATTAAACAAACGTAGGCCCCTCTACAGGCATTGTTATCCAGCCATGCCACAAGCGTTTCCATGATGAGTCTACCGAGCCCCTTTCCCTGATGAAGAGGGTCAACGGCGACGTCGACAATATCAAAATTCAACGCACCGTCTCCCACGATTCGCCCCATACCCACGAGTTTTCCCTCACACAAAATATGCATGCCATAACAACTGCCAGGCAGCGCTTTGCGTGCTGCCTCCAGCGGACGAGGGCTAAGACCCGAGATTTCGCGCAGGCGGCAAAACGCTTCTGCGGAGGGGACGGTTTCAACTACGGTATAGTTTTCATGCATAAAAAGCTCCAGTCAGTATCTCTCGGTGTGTAATCCCCTCGGGCTAAACAGCGTTAGCGCCCGGCGGCGTTTCGCTGGCACAGGCTTACAATGAAACGTGCAACGTATTAATATTATTGCAGAATGTAGGCCGGGTAAGCGTAGCGCCACCCGGCAAGAAAGGCGAGGTTTATGAACGGATAAAGGCCAGAATGTCCGCGTTAATGGTATCCGCGTGGGTGGTATGCATCCCGTGCGGGAAGCCCGGATAAATTTTCAGTACGCTGTTCGCCAGCAACTTATCCTGCAGCAGGGCAGCATTCTTATACGGCACGACCTGATCGTCGTCGCCCTGCATCACCAGAACGGGAACCGTGATGGTTTTTAAATCTTCCGTCTGGTCGGTTTCTGAAAACGCCTTAATCCCCTCGTAGTGGGCCCTGGCGCTGCCGATCATGCCCTGACGCCACCAGTTCTGAATGGTGCCCTGTGAAACCTCGGCCCCCGCCCGGTTAAACCCATAAAAAGGACCGCTGGCGACGTCGAGGTAAAACTGGGCGCGATTCGCGGCCAGCGCTTTACGGAAGCCGTCGAAAACCTCTACAGGTGTCCCGCCAGGGTTGTTTTCTGTTTTCACCATCAACGGTGGAACGGCGCTCACGAGCACCGCTTTGGCAACGCGCCCCTGCGGCTGGCCGTACTTCGCAACATAGCGGGCCACCTGGCCACCGCCGGTAGAGTGGCCGACATGCACCGCATTGTGCAGGTCCAGGCTTTCAACCACGGCCGACGCGTCAGCCGCATAATGATCCATATCGTGCCCTTCGCTGACCTGGTCCGAACGCCCGTGACCACGGCGGTCGATTGCGATAACGCGATAGCCTTCCGCAAGGAAGAAGAGCATCTGGTTATCCCAGTCATCGGCACTCAATGGCCAGCCGTGATGGAAAACAATGGGCTGAGCCTCTTTCGGACCCCAGTCTTTGTAGTAAATATTGACGCCGTCTTTCGTTGTTACGAATGCCATACCGCAGACTCCTCTGTTAAAGACGCAACGATCGCTGGCTGAGCGCAGAGCGAACCATTATTGTCTTCATGATGTTGGCTTGTTTTGTTTCCCGTACCGACAGTACCCCTAAAGTGTAGGAGAAATAGTAAAACCGGTGGGTTTCATTCGTGTGAATGGTATCCAGAAGGGGAAAGCGAATGATGGGCTCTGGAGTGAGTCCCAGAGCCATCAGAGGAGGAGGCGTTAACGGTTCTCTTCAATATAACGGGCGAGATCGGCCGGGGTTTTCAGCACCGTCGCCACGTCGGTAGGCGGGATCATACAGCCGTAAACGTCCTGCACCTCCAGCACCATGTCGACTGCCAGAATGGAATCGAGAATGTCGGATTCAATCAGCTCATCGTGAAAGCCAACCTTGCGGGATAACACTTTTTCAAACAGGGCGAGAATATCGTGTTCCATCATTTTTCCTGGGATAATTAATGTGTGCGGGCGTAAGCGTCCAGCAGCTTGCGGTCAATTTTGCCGTTAGGATTTAGCGGCAAAGCGTCTTTTACGATAATTTGTGAAGGCACCATGTAGTGGGGCACCACGTTTGCCAGCGAGGTTTTGATTGCATCCGGTGCCAGCTCCGTCACGCAGAACGCGGCGATGCGCAGCACGCTGCCGCAGGGTTTCATCAGCGGCATCACCACCGCTTCGCTGATGCCGGACATGGCCAGCAGGCGGTTTTCAATCTCGCCGATCTCGATGCGGTAGCCATTCAGCTTGACCTGGCTGTCGTTGCGGCCCTGGCAGTAGATGAGCCCGTCTTCATAACCCAGATCGCCGGTCCGGTAGCCGCGGAACGCATCATTTTCCCGACGCAGCAGTTTAGCCGCGTTCTCCTGCGGCAGGCCGAGGTAGCCGCGCATGACGTTTTTGCCCCAGATAATCAGCTCGCCCTCGGCGGAAATTTCCATTCTGCTGTCCGGCATCATCACGCCCACCGGCAGCACCGCGCTGTCGCTGTTAAGGATCTCATCCGTGATCTCAACCACGGTTGTCGCAATGGTCGCTTCCGTTGGGCCATAGGAGTTGATGATTTTGGCCTGCGGGAAACGGCGGCGGAGCTGTTTCACCAGCGCTTTATTGAGCACTTCGCCAATGAAGATAAAGACGTTAAGTGCAGGCAAATACTCGCTGTTAAAGTGCGGAGAAAGCAGTTGCTGGTAGGCAAAAGAGGGGGTGGAAACCCAGGCGGAGACCGCGTTGCTTTGCAGTCGCTCGAGCCAGTTCTCTTTCTGGATATCCTCTTTGGCATTCAGCACGATGTGGCCTCCCATCGCCAGGTTCGCCAGCAGAGGGATCAGGGAGAGATCAAAGCTGAACACCGCGTGGTTCATCAGCACCGGTTTTTCCGGCAGCGAAAAGTCCTGGCTGACCCACTTCATGAAGTGCCATACGCTTTCACGTCCAATCTGCACGCCTTTCGGTTTTCCGGTGCTGCCTGAGGTAAACATGATATAGGCCAGATCCTGCTCCTCCAGCACCTTGCCCGCCTCGCCGGTGGCGATGAACTGCCGCGTCGCCACGTCGTAGTAGTAAGGGGCGCCGGTCAGGTTGCAGATCTCGCGAAGCCGCTCCTGCGGGTAAATGCAGTCCACCGGGATGTACGGAATGTTGTGCAGCAGGCAGCTATAGATCGCCACGGCGAACTCGGCCTGCTGATGGCCGTACAGCACGATCGGCGTACCGTCTGCGGGCTGGCAGCGTCGATAACGCTCTGCCCAGTCCGTCACGGCAGAGGAAAGCTGGAGCCAGCTTAAGGTTTCGTCGCTGCCGCTGATGGCCAGCTGCTGCGGGGAGGCGGGATCGCGCAGTGCCGCACGCAAGAAATCCTGCAGTTCCTGAAGATCGGAGTGATTTTTCATAGAGGTGACATTCCACTGAAGATGTAAAGGGATCCTGCGGCGCTTCCCAGCGTCAGAATTCGTCCCAAAAACGCAACGGCCGGATACTGCAATCCGCGGTGTAACGATGGGCTGCGTTTGGCTGACCACAGCAGCATGTTGTGCGCGACGGAAATCGCGCCAAACAGCGCGCCGCTGATTACGTAATGGCGTTCCAGGCCATTCCACGCCCCCATGCAGAACAGGGTGCAAAAAATACCGATATTTTGCGCCAGCGTTTTGTTCTGGCGGAAAAAGTTAAACTTCATCAGGTTCATATAGACGGGCATAAAGACCACGTCGCGCAGCCATTCGGACAGGCTGATGTGGAAGCGGCGCCAGAAATCCTGCGGGTTCTTTGCAAGAAGCGGCATGTTGAAGTTTGCCGGAATATTCAGCCCAAACAGCCGGCCCGCGCCGATGGCCATATTGCTGTAGCCCGCGAAATCAAAGTACAGATAGGCGCTGTAGGCAATCGACATCACCACGCCCACGGTCAGGGTAAACGGCTTATGGCTCCAGGGCTGCACGACGAGCGAATCGATCAGCATGGCAAACAGGAACTTCTGAATGATGCCGGTAATAATTTGCTCCAGCGCCGTTAAAAACTGCTCGCGGTTCAGGACAAATGCCGGCTTATTCACATCGCTCATCCATGTCCGCCAGCGATACATCGGGCCGGCCAGAATAATAAAGGGCATAAAGAGATAGCAGAAATAGTGCAGGAAATTCTGGCCCTCTTTTTTACTGCGATACAGCAGTACATCCACAGCGCGGAAGGTCATAAAAGAGAGACCGATTGTGCCGAGGTGATAATTAAAATGTAATTTCACCAGAACCAGGGGCAGCAGCGTTAAAACGACCGCCTGCCAGGTTTTTAATCTGCCTTTTTCTTTTAACGTGGCGACAAGATAAAACCAGCAAAAGACGGCCACGGGAACACTGTAATTGCCCTGAAATATATAACCCCAGCCTAATGCTGTCACCACGGATAAGGAAACTAGCCAGGTCAGACGGTGGCGTAAAACACGATTAACCATCGCAAACACCAGCGCGGATGAAAATAAACAGACAAAAAACATTCCTGAGCTGTACATCATTTCGCCTCAGAATTTTTGATATTCAAAATGCAACTGCATACTCATGCTGTCATCGACAGCGGTCCATGCAACGACGGTGATCGCCAGCAGTAAATAAAGGCAAAAAAGACGGATCGCGATTTTCATTATTTAAAACTCTGTGCAATAAAGCGAAGCATTGGCACCCAGGCCAGTTCGGTAGGGTGCAGACGATCCCAGTTCCAGCCGTTCTGATACGGCATGGCGTACATATCCAAATACGGGATCTGGTTCTCTTTCAGAATGGTTTGAATCTGCTTATCGAACGGGCGGAAGGTGTCGGTATTGTAAAGCGCCCAGGGGTTAACCGGGTCGACGATAGCAATCACCTGCACGTGATGCGCTTTCAAAAGCTGAACGGTTTTCCTGAACGCGGCGAACTGCCCCGGCACCACCGGCGTGTCATCCCACTGCTGCGGCTTACCGTCCTCGTCGTAAATCGTTTTGTCCATCCACAGCGTGGCCGCGCTCTGATGGCGTTTTTTATTCAACTCCCGGGCATTCGCCAGCGCTTTATCCCAGTCAGGGGAAAGACGGGCGGTTGGCTGCTGAGGCCAGGGCTGCGCCGTCTGTGGCCTGATGTTGAGTAGCGACAGCCAGTCGTTTTTAATCAGGGTGCAGAAGTTTGCAAACTGAAAACTCAGCTCGTCCCACATCAGCGCCGGATGCCAGCCATACACACGCATTTGCCCGAAGGTTAAATGGCTTATCTCTTTCGCATCAATATGCTTCAGGTAATTAACCAGGAACGGGCGCGCCTGCGGATCCTTCATCAGGGGATTAAAAATCGAGCCCGGAAAATTATCCGCATAGATAGCGGGCGGCAGGCCTTTTGAATAAAAACCGTCAGGCGCCAGAAGCAGCACCACTTTGCTGTTTGCGTTAAGGCTATCTTTAAAACGCGAGAGAAGTAAAAATTGCGTTTCGTCATCGACAAACGCATCGCCATAGGCCACGACGGGCTGGTGCAATTGCTTATTAAAATAATTAAATACGGCGTAATGTTCCTCTTCTGAGGTGGCGACCTCAGACGCACCAAGGAAGAAAATAGCATTCCCTTCTAAAGCATGGGAAATAGTGGTTATTTTTTCCGCCTGTTCTTTTGTCGTCCCTGCCATGGACTTGATCAGCGGCTGGAATTTAAGCGGCGGATCAAAGCTTGTCACCAGCGGGTGAAAACTCAGGACTAAAATGGCCAAAACGGCCATCAGGATATGTAAGCAAAACGTATTTTTGATTTTCATCATCAACCAATAAGGCGCTATGACAGTAATGCGTTAAAACCCGCATTACCCGGATTTATTACCATTACAAAACACATGGCCGTCTATTTTTTTTGGCATTCTATACCACGGTGATTTAAAAGGATGAGCGTTGCTGTGTAACGGTATGTACAAGGGGAGAAGGGGGGAGGGCTGGTAAGCGTCCGGGTGACTTTTTGCGCAGTCAAACGCCTGCAGGCAAAAATAGAAAAATTCCTGCTTTACAAGGCGCTAATAGATGTTTATAGTGCGCCTCACTTTGGAAGCGTGGCCGAGCGGTTGAAGGCACCGGTCTTGAAAACCGGCGACCCGAAAGGGTTCTAGAGTTCGAATCTCTACGCTTCCGCCAAATTCGAAAACCCTGCGATAGCAATATCGCAGGGTTTTTTCATTTTACAGCGCAATTACCAGCTCCCCGGAGTGACTCCGCGAACAGCAGAGCGCCACCTGCTGGTCAGCCGCGCTTTTTTCTGCCTCCGACTGCACGCTATCCCTGTGGTCCACCACGCCGTCAATCACCGGCGTCAGGCATGCGCCGCAGATCCCCATTTCGCAGGACAGCGGCACGTCCACGCCGTTTTCCTGTAATACCTGAGCGATGGTCTTATCCGCAGGCACCGGCCAGCGCTCGCCGGTAGAGGCAAGTTTGACCGTAAAGATCTCGCCTGCGACGCCGCTTGTGACAGGGGGAGCGGGCTGAAACGCCTCGCTGTGGATATGGGCGTCATTCCATCCCTTCGCCGCCGCCACATCGCGCGCTTTCTCCATAAACCCCGCAGGTCCGCACACCCACGCGTGCAGCCCCGCTTCAGGTGCGGGGAAATGCTCCGCCAGCCTGGTTCGTGGGGTGGTGGTATGAATAATGCAGTCACCGCACTGCGAGAGTTCGCGCGCAAACGCCGCGTTTTCCCGGTTTCTGACGTAATAGTGCAGCGTAAACGGCGTTCCGGTCGCTTTCAGCTGCAATGCCATCGCATACAGCGGCGTAATGCCAATCCCTGCTGCCAGCAGCAATACCCGCTCAGCCTGATGCAGCGGAAACAGATTGCGCGGGGCCGAGATTGAAAGCCTCTGGCCCGGACGCAGCGTTTCGTGAACGTAGCGCGACCCGCCGCGCGAGGCGGCTTCTCGCCCCACGCAGATAAGATAGCTCTCGTCGCCACATGCCCCGGTCAGAGAGTACTGGCGGACCACGCCGCAGGGCAGGTGGACATCAATGTGCGCGCCGGGTCGCCACGCCGGTAGCGCGTCGCCGTTTTCGGCCACCAGCCTGACGGCGAGGCTTTTATCCCCCTCGCGCCACAGCCCGTCAACGATCACGTTCAGCATATTGGCCTCCGTCATACCAGGAAAAATTCGCCAAAGCCCATTTTTTTCAGTCCACGGCGGTAGGCAATCGAACTCTTATCTGCCGGAATATGGGCTTCCAGAGTGAGATCCAGCGGCAGACTTTCCGGGCGCTGGGTTTCGACCATCAGGCGATCCTCTTCAAAAATGCGCAGGTTAAAGGCATGCACGTCCTCCACCGGAATATGCAGATCAAAATTGCGCGCGATGGGCGCGAACATGCGGGTCACGCGTGACGAGACGGGCGAGGCGGCGTTCATAATCACCAGCCGCGATTCACCCGGAAAATGAATCGTCAGGGTGGCGGTAAACGGCAGATGCATTTCAAAATGGCGCAGCCACTGGAACCCTTCTGGCGCCTGCACGGGTGAACTGGCGGGATAGTTGCTCACGGAACTCCAGTAATCGGCCACGAAACCGAAGGCCGTCTCCTGCGGCTGATAGATAGGGACAAGCTGATTATTGGGATCGGCAAAGGTATCGGTATGGATCCACGCAAAGTGGGCAACATCCAGAAACCCTTCCACCTGGCGCCCGGCGAAGCCGTTCACCTCAAACGCCGGGCAGTTGATCTGCTGAAATCCGTCGTCGCTCCAGTGCGGCATGGTGGGCAGCGGCACGGGATTGTCCGGGTCAAACGCCAGGCAGGTCCAGATCAGGCCGAAGCGCTCTTCCACCGCGTAGTTAATCAGGTTCAGCTTCGCCGGAACGGGCTGGTCGGGGCTGGACGGAATGCGGTTGCAGCGGCCGTCTTCACCAAAGCGTAAGCCGTGGTAGGGGCAGATAATCCCGTGATCGTCGTGAAAGCCGAGCGTCAGCGGCACGCCGCGGTGCGGACACACGTCCCGGGCAACCACGACCTGGTCGTTAATTCGGTAAATCACCAGCTGTTCATCCAGCAGGGTGGCCTTGACGGGGGCCGGGCCGACGTCGCAGGCGCGCGCAACCGGATGCCAGCATTTCGCCAGGCGCAGCCAGTCCTCTGGCTCAAACGTGCAGTGGGCGGGTGGTGTCGGTTCTCTTTTCATCGTTGTCCCTCTTGTTCAGCCTAACGGGCCGCCCTGAATGGTCTCGCACAGACCGTTGATAATGCGTTCCCCGGTCTCCTCTTTGAGCTCCTGATACCAGGCCTGCGTCAACGCCATATCTTTCCCGTGGGTGACGTCGCAGCGTTTACGCGCTTTCAGCACCAGGTCACGCACCCGGTCGCAGCGCAGGGCTTCGTACTGCCGCAGCGCCAGCGTAATGTTGTGGTTTTCACGCAGGCATTCGCCCAGCACCACGGCGTCCTCCATGGCCGCGCAGCCGCCCTGGCCGATATCCGGCGTGGTGCTGTGCCCGGCATCGCCGAGCAGCGCGACGTTGCCGCGTACCAGGCTGTCGAACGGCTCGATGTCATGGATTTCAATGCGGTTGGTGGTATCGGGATCCAGCGCGGCGATAAGCTTCTGTACCGGCGGCGCCCAGCCGCGGAAGTAGCCCGTGAGATCGGCGCGCAGGGTGGTGCGATCCTCCGCCAGGCCCGCGGGCAGCGGCACGTCAAAAAAGAAATAGAAGCGTCCGTTGGAGACGGGCATCAGCGACACGCGTTTACCCTCGCCAACGAAGGTGGTCCACTGGTGCGCCGGGGCAATCTCTTCATCAATCTTCACCAGCCCGTTCCAGTTCACGTATCCGGCGTAGCGGCGCTCCGGGGTATAGCCCAGCACGTACGGACGAACCGCCGAGTGGCTGCCGTCGGCGGCAATCACAAAATCGCCTGTTGCCGTGGTGCCATCGGTAAAGGTGACGCTTACGCCCGCGTCGTCTTCGTGAACGTGTTCCACGCGCTTGCCGAACTGCACCTTGTCGCGACCCCAGAAGTCCAGCATTTCGCGCTGGAGTTCAGCGCGCGAGACGGGGCAGGGACGCCCGCCGGTACGCTCAACCAGCGGAGCGAGGCTGAAGCGGGTCAGGGTGTCGCCGCGCCGGTAATCCTTGTAGGCCATAAAACGCATTGGACCGCCGTAGGTTTCGATAATGTCGCCCATGCCGAGGTGCTGCATACACTTCACGCCGTTAGGCCAGATGGAGATGGCCGCCCCGACGGGCCGGATCTCTTTTACGGCTTCGAACACGGTACAGTCGATGCCCGCTTTCTTTAGCGCGACGGCAGCGCTCAGGCCGCCAATACCCGCGCCAATGACGATTGCTTTCATGCTTCTCTCCTTTTGCAGGGTGTAAAAACATTCAGCAATTTGCGTACCAGGCTGCAGAGTGGCGAGAACGGCGTTGTGGGAGGTGAGTTTGCACTGCTAAGGTGCGCAAACACGGTGAATATGCCTTTTTATGAATCAATAATTTCCTGTCCAGCCATACAGAATCGACTGTTTCACATCGGCGACAAGAGTGGCGTGGTTTGTGCAACAACCCGGAGGAGGACAATAAAGGAGACACTATGATCGCACTGCACGACTTCAATCATCTTCCTGAGAAAGAGGCTCTCGCGCTGCTCACCCCCTGCGTGGCGCTACCCGGCTGGGCTGAGGCGCTGGTTTGTGGACGGCCTTACCCGAGCTGGAGTGAATTGACGATCGCGGCGCAGGCGCTGATGCAGCGCTGGGACGAAGCGGCGTTAGCGCAAGCCCTGAGCGCGCACCCGCGCATCGGGGAAAAGCCCGCGGGTGCACAGGTGGAGGCGGCGCTGTCGCGTCAGGAGCAGGGCGCGGTGAATGACCGTGACGCGGCGCTTGCACAGGCGCTGCGCGAGGGTAACGCCTGCTACGAGGCCCGCTTCGGCCGGGTGTTTCTGATCCGCGCGAAGGGCCGGAGCGGCGAGGACATTCTACAGATACTGAATGCGCGGCTGGAGAACAGCGACGCGCAGGAAGTTCAGGCGGCGCTGGAACAGCTGCGGGAAATTACGCTGCTGCGGCTGGAAGGAGTGATTAGCGAATGAGCACGCTCAGCACCCATATTCTCGATATTTCAACGGGCAAACCCGCCGCGGGCGTGACGGTTCACCTAGAACGGGAGGGCGAAATCATGGCGACGGGCGTGACCAACGCTAATGGTCGCATCACCGAATTTGTCCCTTTCCTGCCAGCAGGCCGCTATCGGCTGGTGGCGGAGATCGGCGGGTGGTTTCGCGCAACCGGCCGGGAGACGATTTACCCCTGCGCGCAAATTGAGTTTGTGACGGGAGAAGCGGCAGACGAGCACTTCCATCTGCCGTTTGTGATTGCGCCAGGCGGGTGGTCAACCTACCGGGGCAGTTGACCACACCCGCTCGCCGTTGACCCAGGTCGCACTGATGTTGCGCTCGTCGCCCAGGGTCATCAGCACAAATAGCTGCTCGTAGATATCCTGACAGCGGCGATTGCGCAGGCGCTGCAGCGGCGTCACGTCAGGATCGATAACCACAAAATCCGCCTCTTTGCCGGGGGCGAAGTTGCCAATCTTATCGTCCAGCCTGAGGGCGTGCGCGCCGCCCAGCGTGGCGTGATAAAACGCCTCGCTGGCGCGCAGGCGGTAGCTCTGCAGCTGGCCGACCTTGTAGGCTTCTCCCAGGGTGCGCAGCATGCTGAAGGTGGTGCCCGCGCCGACGTCGGTGCCGATGCCCATCCGCACCTTGTGCTGCCAGCAGGCGGGCAGGCGAAACAGCCCGCTGCCGAGAAACAGGTTCGAGGTGGGGCAAAACGCCACCGCCGAACCGGTGTCGTGCAGGCACTGCCACTCGCTGTGGTGCAGATGAATCGCGTGGGCAAACACGCTGCGCTCTCCGGTCAGGCCGTAGTGGTGATATACGTCCAGATAGCGCTCGTGCTCCGGCCAGAGATCGTTCACCCAGGCCACTTCGTTTGGGTTTTCGCTGAGATGGGTCTGCAGCCAGGTATCCGGAAACTCCTCTCTGAGCAGGCTGACCGCGGCGAGCAGCTCGGGAGAGGACGTTGGGGCAAAGCGCGGCGTAATGGCATACCCCAGCCGACCCCGTTGATGCCAGCGCTGGATCAGCTCCCGCGTCTGCCGGTAGCTCTGCTTTGCATCTTCGCTCAGGTAGTCCGGCGCGTGCCGGTCCATCATCACCTTTCCGGCGATAAGGCGCATGTTGAGGCGCAGGGCTTCGGTAAACAGCGCTTCGACCGATTGCGGATGCAGCGTGCAAAACACCAGCGCGGTGGTGGTGCCGTTGCTCACCAGTTGGTTAATGAAAAATTCGGCGATCTCTTTCGCGTAGGCTTCATCGGCAAACTGGCTCTCCACCGGGAAGGTGTAGGTGGTTAGCCACTCCAGCAGCTGTTCGCCAAAGGCGCCGATCATCTCCGTTTGTGGATAATGAACGTGGGTGTCGACAAAACCGGGCAGCAGCAGCCTGCCGCGCAGGTCCGTGTAGCCTTTGTGGGGGTCGAGATACTGCTCGCCCTCCTGCCACGCCATGTGCGCCAGAATTTTTCCGTTCTGGATAAACAGCAGTCCGTCCTCAAGGTAGCGGGCGTGTTGGGCAATCGCGTCTGCGCTGTCGCAGACCTGGGCGATATCGAAAAATGCACCGCGTATCGCAGTCTGGTATTCCATCGTGGGTCCTGCCTTAGTGTTTGCGTAGCGGGGTGAAAAAGCTCAGCAAGAACGGTGCCAGAATGAACGGGCCGCAGATAAACTGCGGCCGGGGGGAGGGGTTACTCTTTTTGCGTCGCCACGCGGGAGCTGAACGAGGCCGCGCCTGCCGTCTCGCGCTCTTCCCGCGCCAGCCAGCGGTAGGTCACGCCGCCGAGGAAGACGCCGATAAACCAGCTGAAGTTTGCCACTTCATGCAGGGCCGGGATAAAGCCAATCACCAGACCTACGGCTACGGATGGGATCAGCGCGCCAATGGCCTTCGGGTTAAAGCCGTTGCGGTACCAGTATTTGCCCTTTGGCGTATCGTCGAAGAGATCGTCTACCGACACCTTGCCGCGCTTAATCAGGTAGAAATCGGCAATCAGAATGCCGAACAGCGGGCCGATAAACGCCCCGAGCACGTCCAGGGTGTAATGGATGAGCTCTGGCGAGTTGAACAGGTTCCACGGGGTGAGCAGGATCGAGCCGACGGCGGCAATCATCCCCCCGGTGCGGAAGCTGATCTTCTGCGGCGAGCAGTTAGAGAAATCAAACGCCGGTGAGACAAAGTTCGCGACGATGTTGATCCCGATGGTGGCGGTGATCATCGTCAGCAGGCCAATTGCCACGGCCAGATCGTTACCTACGCGGCTGACGGTTTCGATCGGGTCGGTGATCATGCGGCCAAACAGCGACTGGGTGCCGGAGACAATCACCACGGTGACGATGGAGAACAGCAGGAAGTTAAACGGCAGCCCCCAGCGGTTGCCACGGCGGATCTCACCCATGCTTTTGCCGTAGCGGGAGAAGTCGCCAAAGTTTAGAAGCGGGCCGGAGAAGTAGGAGACCACCAGCGCGGTCGCGGTGATCATCTGCCAGGTCTGCTCGCCCGCGCTCAGGGATTTGCTGGCGAGGGTGAAAGAGATCCCGTCAAAACCGGTCTTGTATACAATCCAGCCCGCGAGGGCCAGCATCACCACATAGACCGCCGGACCGGCGATATCAATAAAGCGCTTAATGGCGCTCATGCCGTGCCAGAAGACCATCGCCTGAAGAACCCACATGATGGCAAAGCAGATCCAGCCCAGCGGCGACAGGCCCAGGAAGGCACCGGTGGTAAGGCTCGCCAGAGAAGGCCAGAACTTCAGCACCACCAGCATCAGCGCGTTGGCGGCAAGCCAGGTCTGGATGCCGTACCACGCAAAGGCGATGAGCCCGCGGATCACCGCCGGAATATTGGCCCCGAAGACGCCAAACGCCTGACGGCTGATCACCGCATAGGGCACGCCCGCCATCTGGCTCGGTTTGGCTACCAGGTTGGCGCACAGCTGCACAATGCAGATCCCCACCAGCAGGCAGAGCAGTACCTGCCAGCTTGCCAGCCCGAGCGTAAAGAAGCTCGCGGCAACAACGTAACCCCCCATGCTGTGAACGTCGGACATCCAGAAAGAAAAGATGTTGTACCAGCTCCAGTTCTGGTCACGCGTCGGTGCCAGATCCTCATTGCAAAGACGTGGGCTGTAAACCGCACCGGAATCAGCGGCCGTACTCTGCTGTGCGTTTTGACTGTTTGGCATGAAACCTGCTCCTGTGAATGAAAACCCGTTGAGTGGGAGTGCAAACGGTGTTGCAGGATCCAGGCCAAAATAATAAATCTTGTATGCAATATTTAATTTTTATGTATACGATTCGATAACGGAAAGTAAAATTCGGAGTGGTGAATGAACAACATAAACGCCCTGCAGACCGCGCCAGACCTGCATGACAAAGACGAAACCATCTTCCAGGCGCTGATGACCGCGATTGTGGAACATCAGCTGCTGCCGGGGAGCAAATTGCCGGAAGAGGCGCTGGCCGAGGTGTTTGGCGTGAGCCGCACGGGCATCCGCAAGGTGCTTCAACGACTCGCCGCTGTGCAAATGGTCACCCTGACGCCCAAACGTGGTGCACACGTCGCCAGCCCGACGGTGGAAGAGGCGCGGCACATCTTCCGCACCCGCGCGCTGCTGGAGGTCGCTAACCTTCCGGACGTGCTGGCGCACTGTCAGCCGCCGCACCTTGCCGCGCTGGAGGCCATTATTCGTCAGGAGCAGCAGGCGCACGAGGCGTACGACGGCCCGGCGGCAATCCGACATTCCGCCAGTTTCCACATACAACTGCAGGCCATCTCCGGTAACCAGGTGCTGACGGAGATGGTGACAAGCCTGAGCCAGCGCTCCTCGCTGGTGATTGCTACCTGGGGCGCGCCGTGGCGTCAGGGCTGTCGCTGCAACGACCACGAACAGCTTGTAGATCTGCTGCGTCAGAAGGCGCTGCAGCCGCTAAGCGATGCCCTCATGCACCATTTTGAACATATCGTTGCCAGCCTCTGCTTCGAGCGGGCGGGCGAGTGCCTGCCTGATTTTGCCCGGCTGTTTGCCGGCCACAAGGAGTCGTAATGTCATCTGTCTGTATACAAGTGATCAACCCCAACACCAGCCTCGCGATGACGGAAACCATCGGCGCGGCGGCCCGCGCGGTGGCGGCGCCGGGGACGGAAATCCTCGCGGTTTGCCCGAGCGCGGGCGTGCCGTCTATAGAAGGCCACTTTGATGAGGCCATCGCCGCCGTCGGTGTCCTGGAACAGATCAAAAAAGGCAGGGAGCAGGGCGTGGACGGTCACGTGATTGCCTGCTTTGGCGATCCGGGACTGCTGGCGGCGCGCGAGCTGGCGCAGGGGCCGGTTATCGGCATTGCCGAAGCCGCTATGCATATGGCGACGCTGGTGGCGACGCGCTTTTCGGTGGTTACCACGCTGCCGCGCACGCTGATTATTGCCCGCCATCTGTTGCACCAGTATGGCTTTCAGGACCACTGCGCAGCGCTGCACGCCATCGACCTTCCGGTGCTGGCGCTGGAGGACGGCAGCGGTCTGGCGCAGGAGAAGGTGCGCGCGCGCTGTATACAGGCGCTGAAAGAGGATGGCTGCGGCGCCATCGTGCTCGGCTGCGGCGGCATGGCGACGCTGGCGCAGGAGCTGACCCGCGAGCTGCGCGTGCCGGTGATCGACGGCGTCAGCGCGGCGGTGAAGATGGTGGAGTCGCTGGTGGCGCTGGGGCTCTCGACCAGCAAGCATGGGGATCTGGCCTTCCCGGAGAACAAACCGTTAAGCGGGCATTTTCAGGCATTGAATCCATTTTAACTTTTGGGGGTGGTATGGGGCTTTTCGAACAGGATTATCCGCGGGATCTGCGCGGCTACGCGGGCAACCCGCCGCACGCGCGGTGGCCGAATCAGGCGCGCATCGCGGTGCAGTTTGTGCTCAATTATGAAGAAGGGGCGGAAAACCACGTTCTGCACGGCGATGCCGGGTCCGAGCAGTTCCTGTCGGACATCATCGGCGCGGCCAGCTACCCGGACAAACACATGTCGATGGACTCCCTCTACGAATACGGCAGTCGCGCCGGGTTCTGGCGGATCCACAATGAATTTCAAAAACGCGGCCTGCCGCTGACGGTCTTTGGCGTGGCAATGGCGCTGGCGCGTCACCCGGAGATCGTTGAGGCGATTAAGACGGCGGATTACGACGTGGTCAGCCACGGCTGGCGCTGGATCCACTATCAGAATATGGACATCAGCCAGGAGCGCGAACATCTGCACAAGGCGGTGCACGTTCTGACCGACCTGTTCGGCAAGCCGCCGACGGGCTGGTACACCGGGCGCGACAGCCCCAACACCCGCCAGCTGGTGGTGGAGCACGGCGGCTTTGACTACGACAGCGACTACTACGGCGATGATTTGCCCTTCTGGACGGAAGTGGCCTGCGGCGACGGCACCCAAAAGCCGCACCTGATCGTGCCCTATACGCTGGATGCGAACGACATGCGCTTTGCGACCGCGCAGGGGTTTAACACCGCCGAGCAGTTTTATACGTACCTGAAGGACAGCTTTGACGTGCTGTACGAGGAGGGGGAGAGCGCGCCAAAGATGATGTCCCTCGGCATGCACTGCCGCCTGCTGGGAAGGCCGGGGCGTTTTCGCGCGCTGCAACGGTTTCTGGATTACGTGCAGCAGCACGATCGGGTGTGGGTCTGTACCCGCCAGCAGATTGCTGACCACTGGCGGGAAGTGCATCCGTTTCAGAAGTAATTGTGCGATGTTTTGCCGGGTGGCGGTTGCGCCTTACCCGGCCTACGGCTACGACATCAAACTCACCTGCGCCGCCACGATCCGCCACCCGCAGGCAAACCTTACCCACGTCTGCTGCTGGCGGCCAATCCGCTCCGTACCTTCACGGGTAAACTCGGTGCTGCACACGGCATAATCCTCCCCGAAGGTGGTAATCACGGTGTGGCGCAGCGTCCGCTGAAGCCCGGCAGACGGGCGCGCCGCCCTAAAGGCGCGGATTTCATCGATCCCGTACAGATTTTCCCCCGCCCCCAGACGCACCGTGTTTTTGTCGTGCCAGAACAGCTCGTCCAGCACGGCAATGTTGTTACTCACCAGCGCGTCCTCGTAGCGGTAAAACGCGGCGGTCACCTCGGCAACCACCCACGGCAGGTTAATGTCATCGTGATTGATCATGCTGCAACCTCCGCCGGGCGGGCATCGGTGATGCCGCTCTCTTCCAGCACGCGCGCGACGCGCAGGCAGGCCTGCTCGTTAAACGGCGCGGCAATCAGCTGCAGGCCAATCGGCGCGCCATGTGCGGTGCGCAGCGGAACGGTGGTCACGGGCAGGCCCAAAAATGAAATCGGCTGGGTCAGCATCCCCATGCTGGCGCGGATGGGGAGCGGCTGACCGTTAATCTCCATGGTTTGCTCGCCGATCCGCGTGGCGCTGCGCGGCGTCGCGGGGGCGATCAGCACGTCGGCCTGGGCAAACAGCGCGTGAAACGCCTGCCGCGCCTGCGCGCGGAACCGCTGGGCCTGAATATACCAGGCGGAGGGGATCATCGCGCCTGCCAGCAGTCGCTCCCGGGAGTGCGGCTCAAAGCGCTCGGGCTCGCGGCGAAGCGCGGGCAGGTACTGATTTCCCCCTTCGGAGGCGCTGATGATAAACGCCGCGGAGCGCGCCAGCTCGGCGTCCGGAAACTGCAGCTCATCCTGCACGTCGAGCGCCTTCGCCACCCGCGCCACGGCGTCTCTGGCCTGTGCGTCGCACCAGGTGGTGAAGTAGCCGCCGAGCACCGCGCAGCGCAGGCCGTCAAGCCCGCGGTCTAGCAGGGGGCGCGTCTGCTCGCGCGAGCTCTCTGCCTGAAAACGGTCGCTGCTGTCCCGGCCCTGAAGCGCGTCGTACACGGACGCCAGGTCGCACACGCGGCGGGCGAAGGGGCCTATATGATCCAGGCTCGCGACAAACGGATGGCTGCCGGATCGTGACAGGCGGCCAAAGGTGGGCTTGAGGCCATAGATGCCGCACAGCGAGGCCGGAACGCGAATCGACCCGTTGGTGTCGGTGCCGAGCGAAAAGTGCACCAGCCCGGCGGCTACGGCGGCGGCTGAACCGCCAGAAGACCCGCCCGCAATGCGCGTCAGGTCGTGCGGGTTACGCGTCGCGCCGTAGTGGCTGTTCTCGGTGGTAAAGCCGTAGGCGTAGGCGTCCATATTCACCATCCCGGACAGCAGCCCGCCCGCGCTGCGCAGCTGGCGCACGGCGAAGCTGTCAGCGGCCGCTGCGGGACGCTGGCTGAACAGCTCGGCGCCAGCGAGGGGGGTGTGTCCGGCAACGTCGAACAGGTTTTTCACCGCGTAGGGCACGCCCGCCAGCGGCGGCAGGGGGCGCTTTTCGCGGCGCAGGGTGTCGATGTTCTCGGCCTCGGCGAGCATGCGTGCTTCCGTCACGGTGGTCCAGGCATTGATCTGCGGATTAACGCGCCCAATCGCCTCCAGCGTCTGGCGGGCAATCTCATGGGCGCTCAGCTCGCCCGCACTCAGCGCCTGTTGAATGTCGCTGATACTCATCTCGTGTAGCGTCATGCTTTATACACTCCTGCGATCTCCAGACGGTCGTCGAGCGGCAGCGCCATCAGCGGGGCGGCCATGCTGGCAATGCGGCTGAACTGCAACTGCAGCTCAGCGCGGCGGGCATCGTCCAGCGTCACGCCGAGCACGGACTCCATTTGCGCAAGATACGCCTGCCAGTCGGGTTGTTGTGTCGTCATTGTTTTCTCCTCAGTATCCGGCGGCCGCGCCGTTGCTGCGCGGGTCAAACGCCCCTTCAAACAGCCCGTTGGGGTGGCGGACAATCGCGCCCGCGTGGCCCATCGCTTCACTGAAGTCAGGGAATATTTCTACCTCATGTCCGAGTACCTGAAGCCGTAAGACCGTCTCAGCGGTAAAGCGTCCTTCCAGCTTTAACGTGTCTGAGGTTTGTCCCCAGGTGCGCCCCAGCAGCCAGCGCGGGCGGGAAATGCTTTCCTGCAAGGGCACGCCCTGAACCACGTAGCGGGTAAAGAGCGCGGCCTGGGTTTGCGGCTGTCCGTCACCGCCCATCGATCCGTAGACCATTACGCGCCCGTCCTTAAGACGCGCCGCCGCCGGGTTCAGGGTATGGAAAGGCTGTTTGCCCGGCGCGAGGGCCAGAAGATGAGCGGGGTCGAGGCTGAACGACGCCCCCCGGTTCTGCCAGACGATGCCGGTATCGGGCAGCACCACGCCGCTGCCGAACTCGTGATAAATACTCTGGATAAACGACACGGCAAGCCCGCTGTTATCCATCACCCCCATCCACACCGTATCGCCGGGCCCTTTTCCGGTTCCCCACGGTGCGGCGTGGCCGTCGTCAACCCTGTCGGCAAGCGCCTGCAGGGCGGCGGGATCCAGCAGTTTCTGAATCTCGGTTTTCAGTTCACGCGGGTCGGTAATGTGGGCATCGCGCAGGCCAAAGGCCAGCTTGGTGGCTTCAACGATGCGGTGAATGGTGTCCGCGTCGTCGGCCTCTGCCATATTCAGGCGGTCGGTGATGCCGAGTATCGCCAGCGAGACCAGCCCCTGCGTCGGCGGTGCGTGGTTAAAGATCTCCCCCTGCTGATGCTGCAGCTTCAGCGGCGCGGTGCGCCGGGCAACGTGCGCGTTAAGATCGGCCAGCGTCACGGGCATGCCCAGCGTCTCCATGCCGTGCGCCAGCACGTTCGCCAGCGGGCCGCGATAAAAGCTGTCCAGACCGTCCTCTACGAGGCGCGTCAGGGTTGAGGCCATGGCGGGCTGGTAAAAATGGCTCCCGACCTGGGGCGGCTTACCGTTCACCAGCCACGTTTCCGCGAAGCCGGGGATGGCCTTAAGCTCGTCGAATTTACTGGCCGTGGCATGGGCCTGTGAGGCCGTGACCGGGGTGCCGTGCTGCGCATAGTCAATGGCGTCGGCCAGCAGGCGGGCCAGCGGCAGCGACTTGCCGGTCATCTCGCGGGAGACTTTCAGCGCCTCGTCCCAGCCGCTCACCGTGCCGGCGACGGTCAGCGCCGCCTGCGGCCCGCGATGGGGAATGTGCGTGTGCCCGTCGTAGGCGGCAAGCGTCGCGCGCGATCCCGCCGCGCCGCTGGCGTCAATGGCGATGGGGTCGCCTTCTGGCGGCACGATAAGCCAGAAGCCATCGCCGCCCAGCCCGTTCATATGGGGGTAAACCACGGCGATGGTGGCCGCCGCCGCGACCATCGCTTCAATCGCGCTGCCGCCTTCGCGCAGCACCGCCAGCGCGCTCTGGCTGGCAAGATGGTGGGGCGCAACGGCCATGCCGTGCGTGGAGACGTTGCTTTGCATGAGAAGTCCTCGTAACACTGAAAGTCACAAGGCGCTGCAAAAGCTGTTCCAGTTCTGAAAGAAAAGTTTCAGTAAACTGGCACGTATAATGAATACGTATAAAGAAAGGTATAATGTGATGAAACAAAAGTTACAGAGGCGCTATGGAACAACTCGATGAACGTCTGAAAGCACAATACCCGTCGCTGTCGCCGCAGGAGCAACGGGTGGCAGACTTTATATTCGATCATTTTGACGACCTGATCAGTTACAACAGCGCCGAGCTGGCGCAGCTGAGCGGGGTGTCGAAAGCCACGGTCAGCCGCCTGTTTAAGCGTCTGGGCTATGAGAAATATAAGGATATGCGCGACGAGCTGCGCACCCTGCGCCAGAGCGGGATGCCGCTCACCGATAACCGCGACGCGGTGCAGGGCAACACGCTGCTGGCGCGCCACTACAAGCAGGAGATGGCGAACCTGACCCAGTGGGTCAATGCCCTTGACGCGCAGCAGTTTGCCGACGCCATGGCCTGCATGGTCAAGGCGCGGCGCATCGTCATTATTGGCATGCGTAACGCTTATCCGGCGGCGCTCCACCTGCGCCAGCAGCTGCTGCAGGCGCGCGGTCAGGTGCTGGTCCTGCCGCAGCCGGGCCAGAGCCTGAGCGAGGAGCTGGTGGACTTAACGCCGGACGATCTGGTGGTGATGATGGCCTTCCGCCGCCGCCCGCGCATCATTCGTCCGCTGATGCAGCAGCTTCAGAGTAGCGGTATTCCGGTGCTGCTGATGTGCGAGCCGCAGGCCCACAGCCTGTTTCCGCTGGCGAGCTGGCAGCTCTGCGCCCCGCTGGACAGCGTCTCCGCCTATGACAGCTACTCCTCCGTCAACAGCCTGATCAACCTGCTGGCGAACGCCTTCCTGCATGACATTCTCGATAAAGGCCGTCCGCGCATTCACGAGATTGCCTCCCTCTACCAGCAGCTGGACGAACTCGAACAACGATAATGGGGCATCAGACTGGTGCTTTGCATTGAAATGGTGCAATTGAACGGGGCGAAAATAGAGAGTATTTTCGCCCCGTCCGCGTTTTATCAGGCTTTAAGAGAAAATTCCCCGCTTCGCCTTATCTGGCACATTAGTTGCAAAATCACATTCAAAGAATCTTTTGTTTCATGTTAACGTTACGGGGAAGCACCATGAAAAAACTGTTTATTGCACTGGCCGGGGCCGCCTGTCTCTTCACTCAGCTGCCCGCAAAGGCTGACCAGCTTCAGGATATCGAGAAGCGCGGCACCATTCGCATTGCCGTTCCGCAGGATTTCCCGCCGTTTGGCTCGGTAGGGACCGATCTGCAGCCGCAGGGCTACGACATAGACATGGCGCGCTATCTGGCGAAACAGATGAAGCTCAAGCTGCAGCTGGTGCCGGTGACCAGCGCCAACCGCGTGCCGTACCTGCAAACCGATAAGGTGGACCTGGTCATTTCCAGCCTCGGTAAAAACCCGGAGCGCGAGAAGGTGATCGACTTCAGCCGCGCCTACGCGCCGTTCTTCCTCGGCGTGTTTGGCCCGAAAGGGGCCGAGCTGAAGGACGCCGCCGCGCTGAGCGGAAAAACCATCGGCGTGACGCGCGGGGCAGTGGAGGATATGGTGCTGACCGGCCTGGCACCGAAAGACGCCAACGTGAAACGCTACGAAGACAACAACACTACGCTCTCGGCCTACCTCTCCGGCCAGGTGCAGTACGTGGCGACCGGCAACCTCGTGGTGGCGGCCATTTCGCGCCAGAACGCGGATAAAGCCCCGGTGCCGAGCTTTATGCTGAAAGACTCACCGTGCTTTATCGGCCTGAAGAAGAACGAACCGGCCCTGAAGGCAAAAGTGGATGCGCTGATTGAGCAGGGCATCAAGGACGGCACGCTGAACGGCCTGTCTGAGCAATGGCTGAAGGCCCCGCTGCCGGCAAACCTTGGCGCCTGAGCCGATGACGGAGCAACTTGATTTTTCAGCCCTCTGGCCGCACTGGCCGGAGCTGCTGGCGGGATTGTGGGTCACCATTCAGCTGACGGTAATGGCAACCGTCGGTGGGCTGGCAATCGGGATTTTCGGCGCGGCGATCCGCAGCGGACGCACCACCTGGTACAGCCGGATCTGGGGCGGCTACGTGGAGATCATCCGCAACACGCCATTTGTGGTGCAGCTGTTTTTCATCGTCTTCGGCCTGCCGAATCTTGGCCTGAAGATGACGGCGGGGGAGGCGGCGCTGCTGGCAATGGTGGTGAACCTGGGCGCGTACAGCACCGAAATTATCCGCGCGGGCATTCAGGTCACGCCGAAAGGACAGTGGGAGGCCGGGCGCGTGCTGGGGCTAACCCGTCTGCAGACGTTTATTCGCGTGGTGCTGCCGCCCGCGCTGCAGCGCATTTATCCGGCGCTGGTGAGCCAGTGCATCATCGTGATGCTCGGCTCGTCGGTGGTGTCGCAGGTCTCGTATGAAGAGCTGACCTTCGCCGCTAACCTGATCCAGTCCAGAACGTTTTTGAGCTTTGAGGTCTATCTGGTGACAACCGGGATTTACTTAGCGCTGTCGATTACCCTGCGCCAGCTGATGATGGCGGCAGGACGCAAATGGCTGGGAGTGCAGGCATGATGACCACCTTTACCGACTGGGACATTATTCGCAACCTGCTGCTGGCCGGACGCTGGACGGTACTGCTGTCGCTGGTGGCGTTTGTCGGCGGGGCGGTGGTAACGCTGCCGCTCCTGCTGCTGCGCCTGACGGGCGGACGCACGGTGAAGCGCATTATCCGCGGCTATATCGAGCTGTTTCAGGGCACCCCGCTGCTGATGCAGCTGTTCCTGGCCTTCTTCGGCGTGGCGCTGTTCGGCATCGACGTCTCGCCGTGGACCGCCGCCTCGCTGGCGTTAACCTTCTACACCAGCGCATTTCTGCTCGATATCTGGTACGGCAGCATTCGCGCCCTGCCGAAGGGACAGTGGGAAGCCTCGCGCTGCCTGGGCCTGACCTTCGGCCAGACCCTGTTTCGCGTGGTCGCTCCTCAGGCGCTGCGCATCGGCATCGCCCCGACGGTGGGCTTTGCGGTGCAGGTGATCAAAGGTACCGCGCTGGCGTCGATTATCGGCTTCATCGAGCTGACCAAGGCCGGCACCATGCTGACCAACGTGACCTATCAGCCGTTTAAGGTCTTTGCGCTGGTGGCGCTGGGCTACTTTATTCTGTGTTATCCGCTGTCGCGCTACAGCCGCTATCTGGAGACCAAATTCAATGCCTCTCATCACCATTAATCAGGTGCAGAAGTACTACGGCGATAACCACGTGCTCAAGGGCGTCGATCTGGATATCGATATGGGCCAGGTGATCTCCATTATCGGGCGCAGCGGATCGGGCAAAAGCACGCTGCTGCGCTGCATCAACGGCCTGGAAGGGTATCAGGACGGAAGCATCAAGCTGGGCGGCATGACCATTACCGACCGGGATTCTCAGGCGCGCGAAATCAGCCGCTCGGTCGGGATGGTGTTCCAGAGCTTCAACCTGTTCCCGCACATGACGGCGCTGGAGAACGTGATGCTCGCCCCGCGTCGGGTGCTGAAGAAAAGCGCCGCCGAATGCCGCGAACTGGCCCAGCGCATGCTGGAGAAAGTGGGGCTTGGCGATCGTCTGGATTACTACCCGTCGAGCCTCTCCGGCGGCCAGCAGCAGCGCGTGGCGATTGCCCGCGCGCTGGCGATGTCGCCTAAAGTTTTACTCTGCGACGAGATCACCTCCGCGCTTGACCCGGAGCTGGTGGGCGAAGTGCTCAAAGTGCTGGAGCAGCTGGCGGCCGAGGGGATGACCCTGATTCTCGTGACCCATGAAATGAATTTTGCCCGCGAAGTGGGCGACCGCGTGGTGTTTATGCACCAGGGGAAAGTCTGGGAGCAGGGCGACAGCAAAACGCTGTTCGCCAACCCGCAGACCACGGAACTGAAGCAGTTCATCTCCTCCGTGCGCGGCCTCAACTGATAAGGACTTAACAATGGATATCGCACACTTTCCGCAAATCAACCCGCCCCAGCGCCTGCTGATGGGGCCGGGGCCGATCAACGCCGACCCGCGCGTGCTGCGCGCTATGTCGAGCCAGCTGATCGGCCAGTACGATCCGGCCATGACCCATTACATGAACGAGGTGATGACGCTCTATCGCGGCGTGTTTCGCACCGAGAACCGCTGGACGATGCTGGTGGACGGCACCTCCCGGGCGGGGATTGAAGCCATTCTGGTCTCCGCCATCCGCCCCGGAGATAAAGTGCTGGTGCCGGTCTTTGGCCGCTTTGGACACCTGCTGTGCGAAATTGCCCGCCGCTGCCGCGCGGAGGTGCATACCATCGAGGTGCCGTGGGGCGAGGTGTTCACCCCGGACCAGGTGGAGGATGCGATTAAGCGTATTCGTCCGCGCCTGCTGCTGACCGTGCAGGGCGACACCTCCACCACCATGCTGCAGCCGCTCGCGGAGCTCGGCGCCATCTGCCGCCGCTACGACGTGCTGTTTTACACCGATGCCACCGCGTCGCTCGGCGGCAACGCGCTGGAGACCGACGCATGGGGGCTGGACGCCGTCTCGGCCGGGATGCAGAAGTGCCTCGGCGGCCCGTCGGGCACGTCGCCGATTACCCTGAGCGCGCGCATGGAGGAGGCGATCCGCCGCCGCAAATGCGTTGAGGAGGGCATTCGCACCGACGCCCACAGAGACGGCGATGAGGAGATGATCTACTCCAACTACTTCGATCTCGGCATGGTGATGGACTACTGGGGGCCGGAGCGCCTCAACCACCACACCGAAGCGACCACCGCGCTGTTTGGCGCCCGCGAGTGCGCGCGTCTGATCCTGCAAGAAGGGCTGGATAACGGCATCGCCCGCCACAGGCTGCACGGCGATGCGCTGCTGAAGGGCATTCAGGCGATGGGGCTGGAGACCTTTGGCGATCTGAAGCACAAGATGAACAATGTGCTGGGCGTGGTCATCCCGCAGGGCATCAACGGCGACCAGGTGCGTAAGCTGATGCTGGAGGATTTCGGGATTGAAATCGGCACCTCGTTTGGCCCGCTGCACGGCAAGGTGTGGCGCATTGGCACCATGGGCTATAACGCGCGCAAGGACTGCGTGATGACCACCCTGAGCGCGCTGGAGTCGGTGCTGAACTACCTGAAATTCACCACCACGCAGGGCGCGGCGATGCAGGCCGCGTGGGACCACTATCGCCGCGAGACGCCGCAATGAGCCCGGCGGCAGAACGGGTGATGGCGCGCGCCGACGCGCTGGCCGCCATCAGCGAAACCCCGGATGCGCTGACCCGGGTCTATCTCTCGGTGCAGCATCTTCAGGCCAACCAGCTGGTGGGGCAGTGGATGAGCCAGGCGGGCATGACCGTCTGGCAGGACAGCGTGGGCAACATCTGTGGACGCTATGAGGGGGCGCAGGAAGGGGCGCAGTCGGTGCTGCTTGGATCGCATCTGGATACCGTGCGCAACGCGGGACGCTACGACGGCATGCTCGGGGTGCTCACGGCCATTGAAGTGGTGGACAGCCTGCATCAGCAGGGGGTGCATCTGGCGCAGGCCATCGAGATTGTCGGCTTTTGCGATGAAGAGGGCACCCGCTTCGGCATTACGCTGTTAGGCAGCCGGGGGCTGACGGGCACCTGGCCGCAGGGCTGGCTGGAAAAAACCGACGCCAGCGGCATCAGCGTGGCGCAGGCGATGACACAGGCGGGGCTCGATCCTGCCCGCGTGTCGCATGCCGCAAGGCGTCAGGAAGATTTCAGCGCCTATCTCGAGCTGCATATTGAGCAGGGGCCGTGCCTTGAGCAGGAGGCGCTCGCGCTTGGCGTGGTGGAAGCCATTAACGGCGCCCGTCGCCTGAACTGTCGCTTCACCGGCGAGGCCGGACATGCGGGAACCGTGCCGATGCTCCACCGCAGGGACGCGCTGGCCGCCGCCGCCGAGTGGATGGTTATCATTGAAAACGCTACCCGACAGCAGGGCGGCAATCTTGTGGCGACGGTCGGGGAATTGCGCTGTCTGCCGGGAGCGGTGAACGTGATCCCCGGTGAGGTTCAGCTCTCGCTCGATATTCGCGGCCCGCAGGATGCACCGCTGGACAGGTTGCTCAACGAGCTGCTGGAACATGCCCGGGCGATCGCATCGCGCCGCGGGCTGGCATTTAGCGCCGAGGAGTTTTACCGCATTGCCGCCACGCCGTGCGATCTGCACCTGCAGAACGTGCTGGGGGAGACCGTCAAATCGGTACAGGGACGCTCGCTGTCGCTGCCCAGCGGCGCGGGCCACGATGCGATTGCCATCGCGGAACGCTGGCCGGTGGGCATGCTGTTCGTGCGCTGCAGGGGCGGAGTCAGCCACCACCCGGCGGAATCGGTGATGGCTGAGGATGTTGCGCTGGCGATTGAGGCGTTTTCGCGTGCGGTGATTCAGTTGGCGGATCGCGTTACTCCAGCCCCAGCGTATACTGCGCGATCTTAAAGTAGATAATCAGCCCGGTACCGTCGATAAGCGTCGCGATAAACGGCGCGGAGACGACCGCCGGGTCAATGCCGCAGCGCTTGAGCACCATCGGGATCACTGACGACACAATCGCGCTCCAGAGCGTAATGCATACCAGCGTCAGGCTGACGATAAGCGTGATTTCCAGCCCGATACCCATCATCCAGGCGCGGATGCACCCGGCAATACCGAGCGTCACGGCAATCATCAGCGAGGTGGTCATCTCTTTGCGCAGCACGCGACCCACGTCGCGCAGATGCACTTCACCCAGCGCCATGGCGCGCACCAGCGTGGAGGTGATCTGCGTTCCGCTGTTGCCGCCCGTGCCGATCAGCAGCGGAATAAAGAACGCCAGCGCGATGGCAGACTCCAGCGCCTCTTCGAAGTGCTGGATCACCGAGCTGGTGTAGGCTTCCGCGACAAACAGCAGCAGCAGCCAGACGGAGCGTTTCTTCCACAGGCTGAAGGCGCTGGTTTCCAGATAGGGCTTCTCCAGCGGCAGCGTCGCCCCCTGAAGCTGGGCGTCTTCGGTGACGTCATCTTCCAGCAGATGGGCGATTTCGCGCTCGGTCAGGCAGCCGACGAGCTTGCCGTGGGTCACCACCGGCACGACGTCCGCGTCGCCGTGGGCCAGAAGTCCGGCGACATCGGCTCGTTCATCTTCCGGTTTGACCTGCAAAAACTGTGAAATCATCAGGCTTTTAATTGGCTGCGCGGTATCCGTGACCTGCAATAATTTGCGTACCGCAATCATGCCCGCCAGGCGTCCATGGTCTTCAATAAAAATATGCGACGGAATATCATCGTCTTTTAATTTTTCGAAGAATTGCTCGCGCGCCAGCGCCACGCATAATGAAACGTCGAGGACAATAAAATCGGTATTCATATATTGCGCGACCGCGCTGTCATTGAATGCCAGGTTGTGGTTGTGAATAGCGTAAGACATAGTGAATTCCCTTTGAATAATAAAATCTCTCAGGGGCGAGCAAGACAGGGCATGTCGGAAAGGAGATCCCCACGTCCTGGGTTCAGCACTGTACACCGTATCCCGCAAGGGAAGTTATACTGACAAAGCCTTGATTCGACAGTGCCTGTTTTACCCTGTGCCGGTTCTCTCGAACCCACCAGAGCGATAACGTGTATTTGTACAGGAGCCTCGCCATAACGAGATCGTTGTAAAGCGTGAGGAATAATACGCCTGTTTAAATTTATCGCTCAGGAAATTAAATAATGTTTAAGGAAGGTTTAGGTAAATCTTATTAATAAAATGTTGAGGGTTTATTTAAGGTTATTCCTTTTAAATGGAGGATTAATTAACGGGGGAAGGAAAATGGCGTGGTTTGATAATCTGCTGAATCATTTTGCGCTTTATCCGGCACATCTGTTCGCGCTGTTATTCATAATGGCGCTGAGCAAGTCCACGGTGCTGATCTCCTCCGTGCTGCCACCCGCCTCGGTGATGCTGCTGGCGGGCATCGGCGTCAGCCAGGGGAGCATGCACCCGGCGCTGGCGTGGCTCGCCGTGGTGCTGGGGGCAACGGCGGGATCGGTGCTGAACTACCATATCGGCCAGCTGATGGGGCACACCCGGCTGGTCGCGCGCTTTACGGCGAAGCATGCCGCTACGTTTTTACGGGTTCAGCATCAGCTGCAAAAAAACGGTGTCATCGTACTGTTTACGTCGCGCTTTCTGGCGGTGTTGCGTTATGTCGTGCCGCTGGCGGCGGGGATGCTCAGGCTGAACGCCGTCAAAGTTTACGTCGTCAGCCTGCTTTCCGCCTGTGCATGGGCGGCGCTGTATGTCGGCGCGGTCACCGGCATCAGCGCCTTTTGAGTTACAGGCTTCCCATTCCGCCGTCCACCAGCAGTTCCGTTCCTACCGTGTAGCTCGACTCGTCGGACGCCAGATAGAGCGCGGCTTTTGCCAGCTCCGTCGTCGAGCCCATTCTGCCGAGCGGCACCAGCTTGATGATCTCCGCCATCATCGCGTTAAGCGTCTCTTCGCTTAAGCCCGTCTTCGTAAATGCCGGCGTTTCCACCGGACCGGGGCTCAACCCGTTGACGCGGATCCCGCGCGGCAGCAGCTCCGCCGACAGCGTACGCGCCAGCGACAGGAGGGCGGCCTTGCTCGCGGCATACACGCTGCTGGTGGGCAGGCCGATGCGTGCGCTCACGGAGCCGCAGAGGATCACCGACGACGGGTTATTCAGCAGCGGCAGCAGCGCCTGAATTAAAAAGAACGGTCCCTTCAGGTTGATGCCCATCAGGCGGTCCCACGCATCCTCCTGCCAGGCTTCCAGCGGCGCGTGCGTCACGTCGCCAGCGTTGAGAAACACCGCGTCCAGGCGTGGCCAGCGAGCGGCGAGAGTTTCCGCCAGCGCTTTTTGCGACGCGATATCGCCTGCGTCGGTTGGGATCACCCAGGCCTTATCGCCCAGAATGCGCTCTGCTTCGGCGAGGGTGTCCGGGTTGCGTCCGGTTACGGCGACGCGCGCCCCTTCGGCGATAAACGCCTGCGCTGTGGCAAGACCAATGCCGCTGGTGCCGCCGGTAATCAGCGTATATTTATCGGTTAAACGACCCATGTTCTTCTCCTGAAATGTCACTGGAGAAAGCACTATAGAAACGTTAGTATCGAAAGGAAACCAGGTACCAAATGGATACTAACGAGGCAAGAGGTGTGCTATGGCAGAAATGCTGGAGGTGTGCTGCGAAAAAAAATCTGAGGCGTATACCTGCCCGATGACGCAGTTTGTCAACCTGATATCCGGTAAGTGGGCGATCCCCATTCTCTATCGCCTGATTGTGTTCAACACGCCCGTACGCTTTGGCGATCTGCTGCGTGCCGCTGCCCCCATCACGCAGAAAGAGCTGACGAAGCAGCTCCGCCTGTTTGAGCAGCGCGGGCTGGTGACGCGGACGGTCTACCCGGAGATCCCCCCGCGCGTGGAGTATCAAATTACCGAGCTGGGGTTAACCCTGCAGGACGCACTTTCGCCGCTGGCCGCCTGGATGAGCGAGTACGGCGACCAGCTTGAGCGTTAGGCTACTGTTTAACGTAGCGCGGTGCTGGAACCCCGGTGCGCGCGCTGTTAAACAGCTCAAGGCGCGCCGCTTCGTAGCGATCCCACAGGGCGGCGTCATGCATCGGCGGAATAGTGATCTGTTCGCCCTGATCCAGACCCGCCAGTGACGCATCGACCATATCGTCGGTGGTCATCACCGACCCTTCCGGCAGATCGTTCACCGTAACCCCTGAATGGCTCCAGATCTCCGTCGCCGTCGCGGCGGGCAGCACGGCCTGAATGCGCACGCTGCTATCGGCAAATTCTTCCTGCAGTCCGCGGGTAAAGCTCAGTACCCAGGCTTTGGTGGCGCTGTACAGCGCGCTGCCCGCACGGACATGGAGCGATAACACCGAGGCGATATTGATCAGCGTCCCGCGATTGTTCTGCGCCAGGCGGGGCAGGATGGCGTAGGTCAGACGCATCAGCGCCGTGGTGTTGAGGGTGTTGATGGCCTGATGCTGCGCCACATCGCCCGCGAGGAACGGGGCCATCTGCGCGGTGCCCGCGTTGTTTACCAGCGTATCGATGGCGGTATTGTGACGCAGTTCATTTTCCACGGCGCGGATCCCGGCTTCATCGCTGAGATCGGCCACCAGTATAGCGACGGCCACTCCATAGCGCGCGCGCAGGTCGGCGGCGAGGGTTTTCAGGCGATCCTCGCGGCGGGCGACCAGGACCAGGTTAGCGCCGCGCGCGGCCAGGCGATCGGCATAGACGGCCCCGATCCCGGAAGAGGCGCCGGTAATTAAGGCGGTGGTGATTTGCGTAGTCATCATGTGTTACCTCAAAGCAAAGTAGGTTATTTGGTTTCAATATGAAACTGAATTAACTCTCTGCTATTTGGTTTTATAATGCAACTATTTTGCCGGGCATTTTGTGCTTTTGCCGTTGGGAACGATCAGGAGGGGACTTTAGCCACGATCTCATCAGGCGTCAGCTCGCGCCCATCGTCGGCGATAAGCGCCAGTTTACGCAGGGGTTTGCGCTGTTCGCTATCGACGAGAACGGTGCCGCATTCGTTTTCCGCGAACAAAAATTCATTGCCCCACAGGGAGAGAGCAACCAGCACCGTCTGGAGCGCGCGTCCCTTGTCGGTCAGAACGTATTCCTGCCAGGCGCTGCCGTCGGAGGCGGGCTGAAGCCGGAGGATGCCTTCATCGACCAGCAGCTTCAGCCGCGAGGTGAGCATGTTTTTCGCGATACCGAGGCTTTTCTGAAACTCACCGAAGCGTTTAATCCCGCGCAGCGCGTCGCGAACGATCAGCAGCGACCACCAGTCGCCAATGATATCCAGCGAACGGGCGACGGGGCAGGTGCTCTCTTCAAGGCGGGTGCGTTTCACGGTCAGGTCTCCGGGGGGGTGTGGTTTTATTATAAAACTAATTAGCGCCCACCGTAAGCACGTTAATCATCAGTTTGAGAAATGCTTCCCGAAAAAACTGTCACGAATCTGTCACACTCACTGGAATATTAAAAAAACGTGAGGAACGAGGGATGAGAAAAGCACTACTCGCAGTGGCCGTGGCAGGTACCCTTTCAATGCCCTTTGGCGCACAGGCGCAGGAGACGCCGAAAGGCTATCAGCTGGAGCAGGTGTTAATCATGAGCCGTCACAACCTGCGCGCGCCGCTCGCCAACAACGGCAGCGTGCTGGAGCAGTCCACGCCGAAGCAGTGGCCGGAGTGGGACGTGCCGGGCGGTCAGCTCACCACCAAAGGCGGCGTGCTGGAAGTCTATATGGGCCATTACATGCGCGAGTGGCTGGCAGAGCAGGGGATGGTGAAGACGGGAGAGTGTCCGCCAGCGGATAGCGTTTATGCTTACGCCAACAGCCTGCAGCGTACCGTCGCCACCGCGCAGTTCTTTATCACCGGCGCGTTCCCGGGCTGCGACGTTCCCGTGCATCATCAGGAAAAAATGGGCACCATGGACCCGACCTTTAATCCGGTGATTACCGACAACTCGCCTGAATTCCGCGAAAAAGCACTGAAGGCGATGGAGTCCGAGCGGCAGAAAATGCAGCTTGGTGAAAGCTATAAGCTGCTGGAGCAGTTGACGAACTACGCTGACTCTCCGTCCTGCAAAGAGAAAAAGGTCTGCTCCCTGGCGGACGCGAAAGATACCTTCAGCGCCGACTATGAAAAAGAGCCTGGCGTATCCGGGCCGCTGAAGGTGGGTAACTCGCTGGTGGACGCGTTCACGCTGCAGTATTACGAAGGGTTCCCGGCCGACCAGGTGGCCTGGGGTGAAATCAAGACCGACCAGCAGTGGCGCGTGCTGTCGAAGCTGAAGAACGGCTATCAGGACTCGCTGTTTACCTCCACCGAGGTGGCGCAAAACGTGGCGAAGCCGCTGGTGAAATATATCGATAAAACGCTGGTCACCGAACAGGCGAAAGCGCCTAAGATTACTCTGCTGGTAGGGCACGATTCGAACATCGCTTCACTGCTCACCGCGCTGGATTTCAAGCCGTATCAGCTGCATGACCAGCAGGAACGGACCCCGATTGGCGGCAAGATTGTCTTCCAGCGTTGGCACGACAAAAACAGCAATCAGGAGCTGATGAAAATTGAGTATGTCTACCAGAGCGCGGAGCAGCTGCGCAACGCCAGCGTGCTGTCATTGCAGTCGCCCGCGCAGCGCGTGACGCTGGAGCTGAAGGGCTGTCCGGTGGACGCGAACGGCTTCTGTCCGGTTGATAAATTCAATGCGGTCATGAATAACGCGGCGAAGTAAAAGAGAACCCCCCGCATGGCGGGGGGAAACGCTTAGACGTTTTTACGTTCGATGGTTTGCTCGCCCCAGAAGAGCGAGTCTTTGTCCGTTTTTTCGAAGGCGCGAATCAGCACTTCATCGTTGCCTTCTTCCCAAATCTGCTCGGCCAGCTTTTCGTCGTAGTTCGCGACTTCAAAGATGGCTTCGGCAATCTCCGGTGAGGTGTTGCGTAAACTTGCCCATTCGCCCACGTGGTGAGCTTTGGATTCCTGTGTTGGCATACTTTTCCTCCTGTTGGGTTAGCCGTTCAGTTTTTTAGCGAGACCCGCGACGTATTCACCCTGATAGCGGGCGATAGAGAGTTCTTCATTGCTTGGCTGACGTGAGCCATCCCCACCAGCAATGGTGGTTGCGCCGTACGGCGTCCCGCCGCGCACCTGAGAAACGTCAAACAGCTCCTGCGCGCCGTAGCCAATTGGCACAATCACCATTCCATGATGAGCAAGGGTAGTCCAGGTTGAGGTAATCGTCTGCTCCTGGCCGCCGCCGGTGCCGGTAGAGCTGAATACGCTGGCGAGTTTGCCGTACAGCGCCCCGGATGCCCAGAGCCCGCCGGTTTGATCGAGGAAGGTACGCATCTGGCCAGACATATTGCCGAAGCGGGTCGGGGTGCCGAAGATAATGGCATCATACTCCGCCAGCTCCTGCGGGGTCGCGACCGGGGCATTTTGTGTTTTTCCCCCGGCTTTGGCGAACGCTTCCGCCTGCATGGTTTCCGGTACGCGTTTAACCACAACCTCAACGCCGTCCACTCTGTTTGCACCTTCTGCTACCGCGTGAGCCATGGTTTCAATGTGTCCATACATGGAATAATAGAGCACCAGAACTTTTGCCATTTTGCATCACTCCTCGTTGGTTTTTCTGACAGCGGATCGCTGCGTTCATTTAAAGATATGACATCACGGCCAGACTGCAAAAATGAACGGCATTTCTTTGATTTATAACAACATGGTTACAATACGGTGCTGTAGCAAAATGAAACAACTTTCTGGTCGTCGAATTTTAAAATGATAAGAAAGGCTTATAGATTTCCGTCGCGTTATCTGACCCGAAAGGCGGATATCATGTTGCAGAATATTACCCGTGGCTTGCCGGATAGCCTCAGTCCACTAAGCTTAGTTTCACGCGGCACAGATAAAGGCCCTGTCCTTTAGCCGCGAGGTGAAAGAATCCTCTTTTACTGAATGCAATATGATGTCTAATGTTTCACACTCTGGAGGTTAGAGATGGCAAACCATCGTGGTGGTTCAGGTAATTTCGCTGAAGACCGTGAAAGAGCATCAGAAGCAGGTCGTAAAGGTGGCCAGTCTAGCGGGGGTAACTTCAAGAACGACCCTCAGCGTGCATCAGAGGCTGGTAAAAAAGGGGGTAAAAATAGCCACGGCAGCAATAAGTAGTACGCCGGGTTGACTCCCTGCCGCCGGGTTTCCCGGCGGTTTTTTTATGTCTGCAACATTGAACTGTAACCAAAGGCAACGCACACTACAGAATTGATCTCACTTGTTGGTGTCGCATGTCCGTCACACGCTTTAAATTCTCCATAAAACCGCAGGAAGCCATCCTTATTCTCATCACCATGTTCTGGGGCGGGACCTTTCTTGCCGTCCAGTACGCGGTGACCCTCAGCGATCCGTTCTTTTTTGTCGGCCTGCGCTTTGCGACGGCGGCGATAGCCGTGGGGCTGATCTTCCTTAAAACGCTGCCGGGTCTTACGCTTAAGGAACTTAAGGCCGGCGTGGCGATTGGGATTGCGATAGCGATGGGCTACAGCCTGCAGACGTGGGGATTGCAGACCATCTCCAGCAGCAAATCCGCTTTTATTACCGCCATGTACGTGCCGCTGGTACCGCTGCTGCAATGGTTATGCCTCGGGCGGCTACCGGGGCTGATGTCCTGCATTGGCATCGTGCTGGCGTTTATCGGCCTGATTTTATTAGCCGGGCCGGAAAATAACCTGCTGGCGCTGGGGCCGGGCGAGATCATTACCCTCGTCGGGGCCATTGCCATCGCGGCGGAAATTATTCTGATCAGCGCCTGGGCTGGGAAAGTGGACGTCAAGCGCGTGACGGTGGTGCAGCTCGCGACGGCGTCGCTGGTGGCCTTCGCGACGATGGTGCCAGCCGGGGAATCCGTGCCGCCGATGTCCACGGGGCTGGTGGTGGTCGCGCTGGGGCTTGGCATCTTCAGCGCCATTATCCAGGTGACCATGAACTGGGCGCAGCGCAGCGTATCGCCAACGCGGGCGACGGTGATCTACACCGGTGAACCGGTCTGGGCGGGGATTTTCGGACGACTGGCCGGCGAGCGTTTACCGCTGCTGGCGCTGGTGGGTGCGGCGTTTATTGTCGCCGGGGTGCTGGTGAGCGAACTAAAGCTCAGAAAGCGGGGGCGTGAAGCGAGTCATTTGACTGCTGAAAAAGGTTTAGATTGAAAAAAAGCGCAACGTTACTTAGAGTGTGTACGGATTAAAACCGTACACGGTGATGTAAACCATGCCAGCACTTAAAAAACAGCGTATCGATCTTCGCTTAACGGACGAAGACAAAACAATGATTGAAGAAGCGGCGGCGATGACGAATCAAACGATCACCCAGTTTATGGTGAACAGTGCGTCAGAGCGTGCTGCAGAGGTCATCGAGCAGCACCGTCGTCTCGTGTTAAACGAAGCCTCCTGGAATGCGGTGATGGATGCCATCGACAATCCGCCAGAGCCAAATGAACGCCTCAAGCGCGCGGCAAAACGTCTTCGAAACATGGAGTGAAGCGTCTTGGCAAATCTCACGATTGAAATGTTTTCAGAGGGAACCGACTATGATTTCGGGGATTTTGATTGTGGTGAACCCTCGCTAAATGCCTTCCTGAGAGAACACCTGGTACGCCAGCACAATGGACGTATTCTACGAGCCTACCTGCTTAAAGAGCGCGACCATCCGCGCGTGCTGGGCTATTACACGCTATCGGGAAGTTGCTTTGAGAGAGCGATGCTTCCTTCTAAGACCCAGCAGCGTCGGATCCCTTATCTCAACGTACCCAGCGTGACGCTGGGACGTCTGGCTATTCATAAAGAACTACAGGGAAACGAGTGGGGAACAACGCTAGTTGCACACGCTATGCGGGTGGTTTACCTGGCGTCGCAGGCTGTGGGAGTAAACGGAATATTTGTTGATGCCCTTAGCGAGCAGGCTAAACGATTTTATCTGAAGCTGGGGTTCATCCCGCTGGCAGGCGAAAACAGCCATTCTTTGTTCTTCCCGACAAAAGCTATCGAACGACTGTTTGAGCAGGCGTGATCGCTCTTAAGGAGCATGCAGGTCGGGTAAGGCGTAGCCGTCACCCGACATATCGATTTCACGAATCCTGATGCGCCGCGGCGGCCTGCGGCGCGGCAGCCATCCGGCGGCTCAGCAGGGCGTTAAGCAGGATCGCGCCGAAGGTCGCCGTACCAATCCCGCCAATCGTAAACCCGCCCAGCGTCAGGGCAAAATCCCCCGCGCCCAGCACCAGCGTGACGGCCACCATGATCAGGTTACTGTTCTGGCTGAGGTCAACCCGATGCTGCACCCAAATGCGCGCTCCGGCCACGGCGATCAGCCCGAACACCACAATCGACGCGCCGCCGATGACCGGTGACGGAATGGTGTGGATCAGCGCGCCGAACTTTGGTGAGAAACCAAGAAGGATCGCCATTACCGCCGCCGCCACGAAGACCAGCGTTGAGTAGACCTTGGTCACCGCCATCACGCCGATGTTTTCCGCGTAGGTGGTCACGCCGCTGCCGCCCACGGAGCCTGAGAGCATGGTCGCCAGCCCGTCGCCGACGAACGCGCGGCCCATGTACGGATCCATGCTGCGCCCGGTCATTCCCGCCACCGCCTTCAGGTGCCCTAAGTTTTCCGCCACCAGGATCACCGCCACCGGGGCGATAAGCATCATCGCCTGCGTGTTAAAGGTGGGCGAGGTCACCTGCGGCAGACCGAACCAGGCGGCCTGATGAAGCAGGGTAAAATCGACCGGCTTGCCCATGCCGAACACGTTCGCCAGCAGGGCGTAGATTAGACAGGCGACAATCAGCCCGACCAGGATCAGCAGACGCTGGATCATCCCGCGCGTAAAGACTGCCACCAGGCCGATGCACAGCACCGTGATCACCGCCATCCAGCTTTCAAACGGCGAAGCGGAGACGCTTTTCACCGCAATCGGCGCGAGGTTCAGGCCTATTGCCATCACCACCGCGCCGGTGACCACGGGAGGCATCATGCGCTCGATCCAGCGCGTGCCGATCTTCATCACAACGAGACCAATCAGGGTATAGACCAGCCCGCAGGCGATGATGCCGCCGAGGGCCACGCTCAGGTTGGGGTTGATCCCCTGGCCGTTAAAACCGGTAGTGGCGATGACCACGCCGACAAAGGCGGCGCTGGAGCCCAGGTAGCTGGGCACGCGCCCGCCGGTAACAAAAAAGAACAGCAGGGTGCCGATTCCCGACATCAGAATAGACAGGTTGGGATCGAGCCCCATCAGCATCGGCATCAATACCGTCGCGCCAAACATCGCGACCGCATGCTGGACGCCCATCACCATGGTTTGCCCGAGCGGGAGGCTTTCATCCGGCGCGACCACGCCTGCTTCAGTGGAGGTCGATTTCAACTGCCAGTGGGGAAATCCGAACATGGTCTGTCTCCTTAAAGCGCCTTAGCAGGCGGGTCGCATAAGCGCGTGGTAGCTGCGGTCAAACCACACCAGACCTTGCGGTGCGGGGTGGCGAATAATCGATACGATGTCGCAAAACAGAATGTCGTGGGTACCGACGCTGACCACCTGGCTGATGCGGCAGTCAAACGAGGCCAGCGCATCCTCCAGACGCGGGCAGCCCGTGTCGCCCGTTTGCCAGCGGGCGGCGGCGAAGCGTTCTTCCATTGGCGTTTTGCCGCCAAACAGGTTTGAGAGCGGCTCCTGTCCGGCGCTGAGGGTATTCACGCAAAGGGTGCGGTTTTCGCTGAACGTCGGCCAGACGGACGCGCCGCGGTTCAGGCACACCAGCAGGGTGGGCGGTGAATCCGTAACGCTGCACACCGCGCTGGCGGTAAAGCCTGCCAGCCCCGCCGGGCCGTCGGTGGTGATGATGTTCACCGCCGCGCCAACGCAGGCCATGGCGTCGCGAAAGGTTTGCTTATCCGGTGTCGTCATGATCGCTCCTTACGCCAGCCCGCAGGCATCGTCGAAGGTCAGGCGCGGCAGGCGCCCGTAAAGTTTGCCCGGGTCGCCGTAGCCAATGTTGATCAGAAGATTGCTTTTAAGCGTCGTGCCGGTGAAAAAGGCCTCGTCGACCTTTTGTCGGTCAAAGCCCGACATCGGGCCGGTGTCCAGCCCCAGCGCGCGACAGGCGAAAATCATGTACGCGGCCTGCAGCGAGCTGTTGCGAAAGGCGGTCTCTTCCGCCAGCGCGGGGCTTGCGGTAAACCAGCTTCTGGCATCGCCGTGCGGGAACAGTTCAGGCAGGCGCTCGTAGAATTCACTGTCCCAGGCCACAATCGCCGTGACCGGGGCGGTGAGCGTTTTCTCCAGGTTGCCGCTGGAGAGCGCCGGGCGCAGCTTCTCTTTTCCCTCCGCGCTTCGCACAAACACAATGCGCGCCGGTGAGCAGTTGGCGGAGGTTGGCCCCCATTTCATCAGGTCGTAGATTTCGCGCAGCGTCTCGTCGCTGACGGCAATATCCTGCCAGCCGTTATGGGTGCGGGCGCCGGTGAACAGCGTTTCCAGCGCGGTGGGATTAATGGCTTCGCTCATTACAGCTCCTTATAAAGCGGGTTCATGACTGTGCAGCAGGCTGGCCAGCCCGTTAAGCAGCAGGGTGTTAAAGGTGTCCGGCTCGGTGACGTTGCAGGCATGGCCGCCCTGACGCATCACCGCGCTGTGGCTGTGCGGGATGGCCGCCTGCAGCTCAGACGAGCAGACAGAGGGCACCAGCATGTCGTCGGCGGAACAAATGATCTGTACCGGGCAGCGGATGCGTGCGGCGTGGCGGCTGAAGTCGGCCTTTTTCAGGGCGCTGAGCCGGTGCAGCAGGTTGGCTTTTCCCTGGAAATGGGCCAGCGCCAGCGCTTCTTCGGCCTCCAGACGGGGGGCGCGAGCGGCCATCCAGTCTGCCGGGTAGAGAAACAGCGGCTGCGCCTCAACCCACGCCTGCGGGCCGCCGTAATGCAGCAGGCGCTCGCGGATCTGAAAGCAGCGGCGGGTATGTGCGTTGAGGGTCAGCCAGCCGTTGACGCACACCAGCGCGGTGAGAGCGTCGGGGCGGTCGAGGGCCAGCTGCAGGCCGACCAGTGCCCCCAGCGCATGGCCGACGACGCTGTAGCGGGCAATCCCGGCCTCAGCCAGCGCCTGGGCCAGTTCGTCCGCCATCTGTGCCAGGCTGTATCCTTCCGGCAGGGCGTCGGGGTTATTGCCCGTTCCGCGCTGGTCATAACACACCACCTGATACTCCGGTTCCAGCGCGGCCAGCTGGGGCAGCCAGTAGCTGCCGCTGCCGCCGAGACCGGCAATAAGGACCACCACGGGCGCACCCTCATACGGGGGCGGTGAGACGGAAAGTTTCATGGCCGCCTCACTTCGCGATGTGCGCAACGGTGGCGATCTCAACCAGCGCGTCCGGCTTCACCAGCCCGCACTGAATGCAGAACCGGGCCGGCTTATCGCCGGGGAAGAACTCCGCGTAGATTTCATTAATCGCGGCGTAGTTTTTCCAGTCGGTAATAAAGATGCTGTTGAAGGTCACGTCTTCCATCGTGCCACCCGCCGTTTCGATCACGGTTTTGATCGTCTCCAGCACGTGGCGGGTTTGCGCCTTTGGGTCGTTGATAAACACCACGTTGTTGTCTTTATCAAACGGCAGCGTGCCGGAGACATACACCACGCCGTCGGCGAGGGTGCCGGGGACAAACGGGGCGATGGGCGTGCTGGTGCCCGGCGGGATGATTACGGATTTCGGCATCGTGTGTCTCCTCAGGCGATACGGGCGAGCGGAGGCGTCAGGGCGTCGCAGAACTCCGCAACGTTACTGACCCAGCCAAAAAAGGTTTCGATATTGAACAGGGCCGCCTTCTGGGCGAAATCCGGCCCGGCCTGATGGGTCGCGTCTTCCAGCACCACGCCGAAATACTCGAGGAAAAAGCCGTCGCGCAGGGTCGACTCCACGCAGACGTTGGTGGCAATGCCGGTGAAGACCAGGTGGCGAATGCCCCGGCTGCGCAGCAGGCTGTCGAGCGGCGTGTTGAAAAAGCCGCTGTAGCGCGGTTTCGGCAGGACAATATCGTCCGCCTGCGGGACCAGCTCATCCACCAGCTGATAATCCCAGCCGCCTTTGGCCAGCAGCTTGCCCTGCAGTTCGGGCCGTTTACGCATGGTTTTCAGGGCGTTCGACTTGTGGAAGTTCGGTGAACCGGGGCCACCGGCCTCAACGTACTGGTCGTCCCAGCCGTTCTGGAACCATATGATAAGCATGCCCGCGGCGCGCGCGGCGGCGACGGCGGTTTTGATATTCGCTACCACAGGCTGCGTAGCGGAGACGTCGAAGCCCGCCAGATCAAGATAACCACCGGGGCTGGCGTAGGCATTTTGCATGTCCACCACGATCAGCGCGCTTTGCTGGGGCGTGAAGGTAATGGCTTCCGGGCGTGCGTTAAGGGTTGTCATTACGCCACCTCCTTGGTGACGGCAGGGATGTGGGCGCGGCACTGCATCAGCGGCTGGATGCGCTCGCCAAAGGTTTCCACGCCGGTGAGGAAATCATCGAAGGTCAGCAGGACGCCCTCCGCGCCGGGTACGGCCGCCACTTCGTCCAGCATTCTGGCGACGCTGGCGTACGAGCCCACCAGGGTGCCCATGTTGATATTGACGGCGGAGGTCGGGTCGGCCATCTGGCGAACGTTGGTGTCCGCGCCGGAGCGGGTATCCTTCTGGCTTTGCTCGGTCAGCCAGCTCAGGGCTTCGTCGTCAGCGCCGTCCTTATACCGCTCCCATTTGGCGCGCGCGGCGTCGTCGGTTTCGTCGGCAATGACCATGAACAGCACGTACGAGCCCACATCGCGCCCGGTTTTGTCGGCGGCCTCCTTCATGCGTGCCGCGGTAGGGGCAAAGGCGGCAGGGGTGTTAACGCCTTTGCCGAAGCAGAAGTTAAAGTCGGCGTATTTCGCGGAGAATTCCATGCCCGCGTCGCTCTGCCCGGCGCAAATCACCTTCATCGGTACCGACGGCCGCGGGCTGACGCGGCAGTCGTTCATGGTAAAGAAGTCGCCTTTGAAGTCGCTTTTGCCGGTGCCCCACAGGTCGCGCAGCACCTGCACGTATTCGGTCAGGTAGTCGTAGCGACGGGAGAAGTAATCGTCGCCCGGCCAGAGTCCCATCTGCTCGTACTCCGGTTTTTGCCAGCCGGTGACCAGGTTAACGCCAAAGCGCCCGCCGGAGATGGAGTCGATGGTGGAGGCCATGCGTGCCACGATCGCGGGCGGAAGGGTGAGGGTGGCCGCGGTGGCGTAGATCTGGATCCGCGAGGTAACCGCTGCCAGTCCGGCCATCAGTGTGAAGGACTCCAGGTTGTGATCCCAGAATTCAGTTTTGCCGCCAAAGCCGCGCAGCTTGATCATCGAAAGCGCAAAGTCGAAATGGTAGTGCTCCGCTTTCTGCACGATGGCTTTGTTCAGCTCAAAGGTCGGCATGTACTGCGGTGCAGTGGTCGAGATAAGCCAGCCGTTGTTGCCGATGGGTACAAATACGCCAATTTTCATCACGAACCTCTCTTCATTACGTCGCAGGTGTAACGGTGGTTTTGCAAAGGCAATGCCAGTTTTGAAAACGCTTGTGTTATTAATGTGTTAATAAGAGGTTGGGGGATTGATGCCGCTAAATGTGGACTAAATGGTCAAAAACATTGCACAGAAAACAGGCACTCATGCGCGATGGGAGTGCAGAAGGTCGTGGCGAGGCGGGGGTTTTGCTATGCTGAGCGCAGGAAAGAAAATGGAGAGCGGAAATGACACAAGGCGCAGTGAAAACACCCGGAAAACGTTCGCAGGCGGTGAGCGCCAAGAAGCAGGCGATCCTCAGCGCCGCGCTGGAGACCTTTTCACAGTTTGGCATTCACGGCACGCGCCTGGAGCAGGTGGCGGAGCAGTCCGGGGTGTCTAAAACCAATCTGCTCTACTATTACCCGTCGAAAGAGGCGCTGTATGTGGCGGTGATGCAGCAGATCCTCGATATCTGGCTGGCGCCGCTCAAGGCATTTCGCGAAGAGCTGGCCCCGCTGGTGGCTATCGAGGAGTACATTCGCCTGAAGCTCGAGGTGTCGCGCGATTACCCGCAGGCGTCAAGGCTGTTTTGTCTTGAGATGCTGCAGGGCGCGCCGCTGCTACAGGCGGAGCTGACGGGGGATTTAAAGCAGCTGGTGGACGATAAGTCGGCGATTATCGCCGGATGGGTTGCCAGCGGAAAGCTGGCCCCGGTCGACCCGCAGCACCTGATCTTTATGATCTGGGCCGCTACCCAGCATTACGCTGACTTTGCGGCCCAGGTTGAGGCGGTGACCGGTAAAACGCTCCAGGACGAGGCGTTTTTCCAGAGCACACTCGAAAACGTGCAGCGGATGATTATCGAAGGGATCCGCGTGCGTTAATTGCCCGGCGGGAGAGGGCAGCTTAAGTCACCCTCTTCACACTGCATCAGCGAGGCCAGAAACGCCTCGCGCTCCACGGTTTTTTCCGCCAGGCACTGGTTAACAATCATTGGCTGGACGCTCCCGCCTTCCGTCCCCGAACCGATAAACGCGCAGTCCGCGTCGCGCAGGGTAATCCACGCCTGCTGCGCTTTTTTCAGCAGGTCGCGCTGGGGGGCCGCCGCGCGTTTGATGGCGGCCTGATAGGTCTGGTTGAGTTTTTTATCGGCTGCCTGGTACTGCTGCGCGCTACAGGTATTCAGTTCAAGCTGCGTAGTGGCGTTGTCGCACTCGTTGGCAAGCGCGCTGGTGCTGAGCAGCAGTGCCGCACCGGCGATAAGATATCGTTTCATATACTCCCCAATAAAATAAGGCTCCGTCTCCGGAGCCTTATTAGCACAGCGTTAGCCGATTGTCATCAGGCTGGCGTTACCGCCCGCCGCTGCGGTGTTGACGCTGAGCGAGCGCTCCACGTACAGACGCTCCAGCAGCAGGTTGGTTTCCCCGCGGGCGAAGCCCTGCACGGAAACAATCGCCCCGCTGCGGGCCGCCACCTGCTCGCACAGCTCGCGCAGCTGGTCGGAATCACCGTGGTAGATCACCGCGTCAAACGGCTGGGTCAGCAGGGCATCGGCCTTCGCAAAGCGAATGCGGGCCGAAACCGCTTTCGGCAGCTGTTTGGCGAGATCGCGATGCAGCGCATCGTCCGGCCACAGCACTTCACACCCGGTGGCCATCGCCGCGGCCAGCTGTACCAGCGCGTCCTGCTCGTTATCCGCCACGCACAGTACGTGCTCGCGCGGCATCAGCGTCCAGGTGTTGCGCTCGCCGGTTGGCCCCGGCAGCAGACGCTGGGTACCGGCCTGCGCCAGCTCGCCGTACTGCTGGGCAACCGCACGCAACTCTGGACGATTATCAGCCCACTTAATCAGCGCCTCCAGCGGCTGGGTCAGCACGGTTTTCACCTGCGTATCTACGGGATAGTGTGCGTCCTGACGTGCCAGCGTCACGCCCAGCGCATTTTCCGGACGGTTTGCCAGCAGGCGGTACAGGTAGAGCGGGCCGCCCGCTTTCGGACCCGTACCAGAGAGGCCTTCGCCGCCGAACGGCTGCACGCCCACGACCGCGCCAACCATGTTGCGGTTGACGTACAGGTTGCCGACTTTGGCCGTGCCGGTGACCTGCGCAATGGTCTCGTCGATACGGGTATGCACGCCGAGCGTCAGGCCGTAGCCGGAGGCGTTGATCTGGTCGATAAGCGCGTTGAGGTTGTTACGGTTGTAACGCACCACGTGCAGCACCGGGCCGAAGACCTCTTTTTTCAGCTCGTCGAAGCTTGCCAGCTCGATCAGCGTAGGCGGCACGAAGGTGCCAGTCTGCCACTCGCGGGCATCTTCGCTGTTCTCGCGCACCGCCTGGAACACCGGACGGCCTTTGGCGCGCATGGCCTGAATGTGGTTTTCAATGTTGGCTTTGGCTTCCGCGTCGATCACCGGCCCGATGTCGGTGGTGAGACGGCCCGGGTTGCCCATGCGGCATTCCGCCATCGCGCCGCGCAGCATCTTCAGCGTGTGGTCAGCCACGTCATCCTGTAAGCACAGCACGCGCAGGGCGGAGCAGCGCTGACCAGCGCTATCGAAGGCGGAGGCCAGCACGTCAACCACCACCTGCTCGGTGAGCGCGGAGGAGTCAACAATCATGGCGTTCATGCCGCCGGTTTCGGCGATAAGCGGGGTAGGACGACCCTGCGCATCCAGACGGGTGGCGATGTTGCGTTGCAGCAGGGAGGCCACTTCGGTCGAACCGGTAAACATCACGCCGCGCACGCGGTTATCGGAGGTGAGTTTGGCGCCCACCGTTTCACCGCGCCCTGGCAGCAGTTGCACCACGCCCGCCGGAACGCCTGCTTCCAGAAGAATGTTGATGCCCTGGGCGGTAATCAGCGGGGTTTGCTCTGCCGGTTTCGCCAGCACGCTGTTGCCTGCGGCAAGGGCGGCGGCAATCTGGCCGGTGAAGATCGCCAGCGGGAAGTTCCACGGGCTGATACAGACCACCGGACCGAGCGGACGGTGCGTTTCGTTGTCGAAATCATCGCGTACCTGACCAGCGTAGTAGTGCAGGAAGTCGACCGCCTCGCGCACTTCGGCGATGGCGTTGCTGAAGGTTTTCCCCGCCTCACGCACCAGAATGCCGATGAGCTGCTGCATCTGATCTTCCATCAGCACCGCCGCGCGCTCCAGGATGGCGGCACGCTCCTGCGGCGGCGTGGCGAACCAGATTGGGGCGTTATTCACCGCGCTCTCCAGCGCCTGTTCCACTTCCGCTTCGGTTGCTTCACGCGCGTAGCCGACGATGTCCTTCGGCTCTGCCGGGTTGATCACCGGCTGCATTTCACCGTCCTCAACGGACTGCTCAAGGATCGGTTTGGCCTGCCACTTCTGCAATGCGCTGTTGAGCAGGGCAGAGGAGAGCGACGCCAGACGGTGTTCGTTCGCCAGATCCAGGCCCGCCGAGTTGACGCGGCCCGCGCCGTACAGCTCGCGCGGCAGGGCAATTTTCGGATGCGGCAGACCAATCTGGCCTTCCTGTGCCGCCAGCTTCTCTACGGCCTGCACCGGATCGGCCACCAGTTCGTCGAGCGGCAGCGTGGTGTCTGCGATGCGGTTAACGAAGGAGGTGTTCGCCCCGTTCTCCAGCAGACGACGCACCAGGTACGCCAGCAGGGTTTCGTGGGTGCCCACCGGGGCATAGATGCGGCACGGGCGGTTCAGCTTGCCGTCCGCCACTTTCCCGGTGACCTGCTCGTACAGCGGTTCGCCCATGCCGTGCAGGCACTGGAACTCGTACTGGCCCGGATAGTAGTTCTGCCCGGCCAGGCTGTAAATGGCCGCCAGGGTATGGGCGTTGTGGGTCGCGAACTGCGGATAAATCAGGTTCGGCACGCCGAGCAGTTTTTTCGCGCACGCGAGGTAAGAGACATCGGTGTAGACCTTGCGGGTATAGACCGGATAGCCTTCCAGACCTTCCATCTGGGCGCGTTTGATTTCGCTGTCCCAGTAGGCGCCTTTCACCAGGCGGATCATCAGGCGGCGACGGCTGCGGCTGGCCAGGTCAATCAGGTAATCAATGACGAACGGACAGCGTTTCTGGTAGGCCTGGATGACGAAACCAATCCCGTTCCAGCCCGCCAGCTCCGGTTCGAAACACAGTTTTTCCAGCAGATCGAGGGAGATCTCCAGACGGTCAGCCTCTTCGGCGTCGATGTTGATGCCGATGTCATACTGGCGCGCCAGCAGGGTCAGGGACTTCAGGCGCGGATAGAGCTCTTCCATCACCCGGTCATACTGCGCACGGCTGTAGCGCGGGTGTAGGGCGGAGAGCTTAATAGAGATGCCCGGACCTTCATAAATACCGCGACCGTTGGACGCTTTACCGATGGCGTGGATCGCCTGCTGGTAAGAGACCATGTAGGCCTGCGCGTCGGCGGCGGTGAGCGCCGCTTCGCCCAGCATGTCATAGGAGTAGCGGAAACCTTTGTCTTCCAGCTTGCGGGCGTTCGCCAGCGCTTCGGCAATGGTTTCCCCGGTGACGAATTGCTCGCCCATCAGGCGCATCGCCATGTCCACGCCCTTGCGGATCAGCGGCTCGCCGCTCTTGCCGATAATGCGGTTCAGAGAGCGTGACAGGTTGGCTTCGTTATGGGTGGAGACCAGCTTGCCGGTAAACAGCAGACCCCAGGTGGCGGCGTTGACGAACAGCGACGGGCTGCGGCCAATGTGGGAGTGCCAGTTGCCGTTGCTGATCTTGTCGCGGATCAGCGCGTCGCGGGTAGCTTTATCCGGAATACGCAGCAGCGCTTCCGCCAGGCACATCAGCGCCACGCCTTCCTGTGAGGAGAGGGAGAACTCCTGCAACAGGCCCTGCACCATCCCGGCGCGGCCGGTGGCGGTTTTCTGGTTGCGCAGCTTGTCGGCTAACTGATACGCCAGGCTGTGCGCCTGGGCGGCAATGGCTTCCGGCAGGCGGGCCTGCTCCAGCAGCATCGGCACGGCGTCGGTTTCGGCGCGGCGGTAAGCCCCGGTAATGGCGGCGCGGCTGACGGACTGCGGCAGGATCTGCTCGGCAAATTCGAGGAACGGCTGGTGGTTTTCTTCCACCGCCGTCGCGGCGTCTTCGCTTTCGTTCGCTGCGCCCGCCAGCAGGGCAGGCAGCTCAGGCAGGCCGTCTTCGCTCTCCAGCCTTTCCAGATAGTTAAAAATCGCCTGCTTGATTAACCAGTGCGGTGTGCGGTCAATGCGGGTTGCTGCGGTCTTAATCCGTTCGCGGGTGGCGTCATCCAGCTTAACCCCCATGGTGGTCATCCCCATGCCAAAACTCCTGTTGTTCTGTAATAGCGTTCTGTTGATAGCGTGAAATATCCACCATGTTGCAACTTTGTGCAACCGTGTTAAATGTGACCTGGTTTGCAAGCTGGAAAATGAATGGATTGTTAACGAATAGTTAGCTGGAAAAAAGCGCTGGCTTCTGCATGCGAAGCCTGTTTTTATGCGGTGCTTAACACTTTTCAAAGGTGCAACCCATATAAATGTGAGCGAGTGCAACCTATAGGAAAGACGTATAAAACCAGGGATGAAATTCATGTAAATGCAGTGTTAAATCGTTTGTCAGTGGGGAGCGTATACGGCAGGATAGCGCGCCCAACGGAAACACATACACACATCACTACGTTCCGGTGATGACATAACAAGGCAACCCGGACGGTTGTCGCTCGACATTTTGGAGAATTTGAATGGCTATTAGCACACCGATGCTGGTGACATTTCTCGTTTATATTTTTGGCATGATCCTGATAGGGTTTTTGGCATGGCGTTCCACTAAAAACTTTGACGACTACATCCTTGGCGGGCGCAGCTTAGGCCCAATGGTCACCGCGCTCTCTGCGGGCGCATCCGACATGAGCGGCTGGCTGCTGATGGGGCTGCCGGGCGCGATTTTCATCTCTGGTATTTCCGAAAGCTGGATCGCCATCGGCCTGACCGTCGGCGCGTGGATCAACTGGAAGCTGGTGGCAGGCCGTCTGCGCGTGCATACCGAGGCCAACAACAACGCCCTGACGCTGCCGGACTATTTCACCGGACGCTTTGAGGATAACAGCCGCGTGCTGCGCATTATCTCCGCGGTGGTGATCCTGGTGTTCTTCACCATTTACTGTGCCTCCGGCATCGTGGCCGGTGCGCGTCTGTTCGAAAGTACCTTCGGCATGAGCTACGAAACCGCCCTGTGGGCCGGTGCGGCGGCAACCATCCTCTATACCTTCGTGGGCGGCTTCCTGGCCGTCAGCTGGACCGACACCGTGCAGGCGAGCCTGATGATCTTCGCCCTGATCCTGACCCCGGTGATTGTGATTTTCACCGTTGGCGGCTTTGGCGAATCGCTGGAAGTGATCAAGCAGAAGAGCATCGAAAACGTCGACATGCTGAAAGGGCTGAACTTCGTTGCCATCGTCTCCCTGATGGGCTGGGGGCTGGGCTACTTCGGTCAGCCGCACATTCTGGCGCGCTTTATGGCGGCGGATTCTCACCACACCATCGTTCATGCACGTCGCATTAGCATGACGTGGATGATCCTGTGTCTGGCGGGCGCGTGTGCGGTCGGCTTCTTCGGTATTGCCTACTTCAGCAATAACCCGGCGCAGGCGGGCGCGGTGAACCAGAACGCCGAACGCGTGTTCATCGAGCTGGCGCAGATTCTGTTTAACCCGTGGATTGCCGGTATTTTGCTCTCCGCGATCCTGGCGGCGGTGATGTCCACCCTGAGCTGCCAGCTGCTGGTCTGCTCCAGCGCAATTACCGAAGACCTCTATAAGGCCTTCCTGCGCAAGGGCGCGAGCCAGAAAGAGCTGGTGTGGGTAGGGCGCTTTATGGTGCTGCTGGTGGCGCTGATTGCCATTGCGCTCGCGGCCAACCCGGAAAACCGCGTGCTGGGTCTCGTGAGCTACGCGTGGGCGGGCTTCGGTGCCGCGTTTGGGCCGGTGGTGCTGTTCTCCGTCATGTGGTCACGCATGACCCGCAACGGCGCGCTGGCGGGGATGATCATCGGTGCGGTGACCGTCATCGTCTGGAAGCAGTTCGCGTGGCTGGGCCTGTACGAAATCATTCCGGGCTTCATCTTCGGCAGCATCGGTATTGTGGTGTTCAGCCTGCTGGGTAAAGCGCCGTCTGCCTCTATGCAGAAGCGCTTTGCGGAAGCGGATGCGCACTACCACACTGCGCCGCCGACTAAGCTTCAGGCAGAATAATTTTCCCACGTAACACCGTAGGCCGGGTAAGCGCAAGCGCACCCGGCTTTTTTCTTGCCAAAATCCGTATTTTCCTGTGATATCCATATGCTTATAACAATGAGGATAGCGATACATGACCATCAAAACAGGGGTAATGGCAGCGGCATTATTGATGCTGGCGGGTTGTAACACACCCTCGCAGCGTGCGGCGGTGGAGACCTGCAAAGCGGATAACCAGATGCAGCAGACCACGCTCTATTTTGGCTTGAATCGCCCGGCAGGGGCGCAGATTACCGGCAGCGAGTGGCAGCAGTTTGTTGACCAGGACGTGACGCCGCGTTTTCGCGATGGCTTAACGGTGTTTGATGCGCGCGGGCAGTGGCTGGGGAACGACGGGAAAGTGGCGCGTGAATCCAGCAAAGCGTTAATGCTGATCCACGGTAAAGATGCGCAGAGCGAGAAGAACATCGAAGCGTTGCGCGGGATCTATAAGTCTCGTTTCGCGCAGGAATCGGTGATGCGGGTCGACCAGCCGGTGTGCGTACAGTTTTAATAAAAAACGGCGGGATAACCCGCCGTTGTTGTTTTGTAGCAAAGCTATTTACAGCACTAATCCCGCAAAGCTCGCCGACAGCAGGCTCACCAGCGTCGCACCGTATACCAGGCGCAGACCAAACCGCGACACCACGTTGCCCTGCTGCTCGTTCAGCCCCTTAATCGCCCCGGCGACGATGCCGATGGAGGCGAAGTTGGCAAACGAGACGAGGAAGACGGACAAAATACCCAGCCCGCGCGGTGACATTTCATGAGCAATTTTTTGCAGCTCAATCATCGCTACAAATTCATTCGCCACCAGCTTGGTTGCCATAATGCTGCCCGCGTTTAACGCATCGCTGAGTGGAATCCCGATAAGCCACGCCAGCGGATAAAACACATAGCCCAGGATCTGCTGGAAGCTCATGCCGAATACGCTGGAGAAGAGGGCGTTAACGGCGCTGATGAGGGCGATAAAGCCAATCAGCATTGCCAGAATAATCATCGCCACCTTAAAACCGGCCAGAATATACTCGCCCAGCATTTCAAAGAAGCTCTGGGATTCGTGCAGTTTTTCCAGCTTGATATCCGGCTCGGCTTCCGGACGCACCGGGTTAATGACCGAGAGAATAATAAAGGTGCTGAACATGTTCAGGATCAGCGCGGCAACGACAAATTTGGCGTCGAGCATGGTCATATAGGCACCGACAATCGACAGGGAGACCGTCGACATGGCCGTGGCCGCCATGGTGAACAGACGACGCGAGGAGAGATCCCCCAGCACGCCTTTATAGGCAATGAAGTTTTCCGACTGGCCGAGGATCAGCGAGCTCACCGCGTTGAACGATTCCAGCTTGCCCATGCCGTTCAGCTTTGACAGCAGCGTTCCGATGATTCGAATAAAAATCGGCAGGATCCGCCAGTGCTGGAGAATACCAATCAGTGCGGAAATAAAAATAATCGGACACAGCACGCCGAGGAAAATAAACGCCAGCCCTTTTTCTCCCATTCCGCCAAAGACGAAATTCGTCCCTTCCGAGGCAAATTTCAGCAGTGACTCAAAGAAGCCGGAAACGTATTTAATCAGGAATAGCCCGCTTTCGGCGTGCAGGAAAAAGAACGCCAGGGCAATTTCAATAACAATCAGCTGTAAAACATAACGAATGCGAATTTTTCGGCGGTCGAAACTCACCAGCCAGGCAAGCGCAAGAATAATCACCAGCGCCAGCAGGAAATGGACAATCTTAAACATGGAATATTTTCGGTTGGTTTTTGAGGCGGATATTTAGCCACAGCACTGGTTAACCGTAAATGGGCATTTTTATTATAACTTATAAACTTAACGGTAACGGTGGCAACTATTAACAGGCTTTGAGTTTACAACTCGTCATCAAATCACCACACATTTCGCTTGTGTTTCCTTCCGCCGTAATGATAATCACTATCACAAGAATTTACCTTTCTTTGCATCAGTTGACCGCGATAAACATTTAAGGTGTCGGCATGTTTGTTCCATTTCTCATTATGTTACGTGAAGGCCTTGAAGCGGCCCTGATTGTCAGCCTTATCGCCAGCTATCTGAAGCGCACCCAGCGTGGGCGCTGGATTGGCGTGATGTGGGTTGGCGTCTTCCTTGCCGCGGCGCTCTGCCTGGGCTTAGGTATCCTCATCAATGAAACCACCGGCGAATTCCCGCAGAAAGAGCAGGAGCTGTTTGAAGGTATCGTCGCCGTGATTGCGGTGTTCATCCTGACGTGGATGGTCTTCTGGATGCGCAAAGTTTCCCGCAACGTGAAGGTGCAGCTGGAGCAGGCGGTGGATAACGCCCTGCAGAAGGGGAATCACCACGGCTGGGCGCTGATCATGATGGTCTTTTTCGCCGTGGCGCGCGAGGGTCTGGAATCGGTTTTCTTCCTGCTGGCGGCATTCCAGCAGGACGTTGGCATCTGGCCGCCGCTGGGCGCCATGCTCGGTCTGGCAACGGCGGTGGTGCTGGGCTTTCTGCTCTACTGGGGCGGCATTCGCCTCAACCTGGGCGCCTTCTTTAAGTGGACCAGCCTGTTCATTCTGCTGGTGGCCGCGGGGCTGGCGGCAGGGGCGATCCGCGCCTTCCACGAGGCGGGCCTGTGGAACCACTTCCAGGACGTGGCGTTCGATCTTAGCAACGTTCTCTCCACCCATTCACTGACCGGCACCCTGCTCGAAGGCATCTTCGGCTACCAGGAAACGCCGAGCGTCAGCGAAGTGGCGATGTACTTTATCTATCTGGTTCCGGCGCTGGTGCTGTTCGCGATGCCGCCGCGTACCGGTTCGCAGGCGTCGCGCGTTGCGCCGTAATTATTGTTTTAGTTACAACATACTTTTTAAGGGAAGAGTCATGGCAATTCAGTTTCGTCGTAGTGCATTGTGCGCAGGCATTGCCGCGCTGTTCGCTTCTGCATTCGCTGCGCAGGCTGCGGATATTCCGCAGGTAAAAGTCACCGTTAACGATAAGCAGTGTGAGCCGATGACCATCACGGTTAACAGCGGTAAAACCCAGTTTATCATTCAGAACCACAGCCAGAAGGCGCTGGAGTGGGAGATCCTCAAAGGCGTGATGGTGGTGGAAGAGCGCGAGAACATCGCGCCGGGCTTCAGCCAGAAGATGACCGCCAACCTGCAGCCGGGTGAATACGACATGACCTGCGGCCTGCTGACCAACCCTAAAGGCAAGCTGATCGTCAAAGGTGCAGCGACGGCGGACGCGGCCAAAGGCACGGCCCTGCTGAGCCTGGGCGACGCCATTACCGCCTATAAAGCCTACGTCACCAAAGAGACGGCGGACCTGGTCACGGGTACCAAAGCCTTCACCGACGCCGTGAAAGCGGGCGATATCGAAAAAGCGAAATCCCTGTACGCGCCAACCCGTCAGCACTACGAGCGTATCGAGCCGATTGCCGAGCTGTTCTCTGACCTCGACGGCAGCATTGATGCCCGCGAAGATGACTACGAGCAGAAGGCCGCCGATCCGAAATTCACCGGCTTCCACCGTCTGGAAAAAGCCCTGTTTGGCGATAACTCCACCAAAGGAATGGAGAAATACGCCGGGCAGCTGAACACCGACGTGCTGGAGCTGCAAAAGCGCATCAGCGAGCTGGCCTTCCCGCCGTCGAAGGTGGTGGGCGGCGCGGCCGGTCTGATTGAAGAAGTGGCCGCGAGCAAAATCAGCGGTGAAGAAGATCGCTACAGCCACACCGACCTGTGGGACTTCCAGGCCAACGTCGACGGTGCGCAGAAGATTGTCGAGCTGCTGCGTCCTCAGCTGCAGAAAGAGAACGGCGAACTGCTGGCGAAAGTAGATGCCAACTTCAAAAAGGTCGATACCATCCTGGCGAAGTACCGTACCAAAGACGGGTTCGAAACCTACGACAAGCTGACCGACGCCGACCGTAACGCGCTGAAAGGCCCGATTACGACGCTGGCGGAAGATCTCTCCCTGCTGCGCGGCGTACTGGGTCTGGACTAAGCACGATGAACAAGCACGAAGAATTCGACGTGGCGGAACCTTCCCGACGTCGTTTGTTAAAAGGGGTAGGGGCGCTGGGCGGCGCGTTTGCCCTGGCGGGAGGTTGCCCGGTGGCGCATGCGGCGAAACCGCAGAGCGCGCCCGGTACGCTCTCGCCGGATGCCCGCATGGAGACCCAGCCGTTTTATGGCGCGCACCAGGCGGGTATTCTCACGCCGCAGCAGGCTTCCATGATGCTGGTGGCCTTTGATTCGCTGGCCAGCGATAAGGCGGATCTGGAGCGTCTGTTCCGCCTGCTGACGTCGCGCATCGCGTTTCTTAGCGCGGGCGGGCCGGCACCGGATACGCCGAACCCGCGCCTGCCGCCGATGGATTCCGGTATCCTCGGGGCGTTTATCGCGCCGGATAACCTGACCATTACCGTGTCGGTAGGGGAGTCGCTGTTTGACGGCCGCTACGGCCTGGCAAAACAGAAGCCGAACGCGCTGCAGAAGATGACGCGCTTCCCGAATGACTCCCTCGACGCGGCGCTGTGCCACGGCGATCTGCTCCTGCAGATTTGTGCCAATACTCAGGACACGGTGATCCACGCCCTGCGCGATATCATCAAGCACACGCCGGATCTGCTGAGCGTGCGCTGGAAGCGGGAAGGGTTTATCTCTGACCACGCCGCCCGCAGCAAAGGCAAAGAGACGCCGGTTAACCTGCTGGGCTTTAAGGACGGCACGGCCAACCCGGACAGCAGCGATGCGGCGCTGATGAAAGACGTGGTGTGGGTGACGGCAGATCAGGGGGAACCCGCATGGGCTGTGGGCGGCAGCTACCAGGCTGTGCGCATTATTCAATTCCACGTGGAGTTCTGGGACCGCACGCCGTTGAAAGAGCAGCAGACGATTTTTGGCCGCGACAAGCAGAGCGGGGCGCCGCTGGGCATGAAGCACGAGCATGATGTGCCGGACTACGCGAACGACCCGGATGGCGACGTTATCGCGCTCGACAGCCATATTCGCCTTGCCAACCCGCGCACCAAAGAGACGCAGTCCAGCCTGATGATGCGCCGTGGCTACAGCTATTCGCTGGGCGTGACCAATTCTGGCCAGCTTGATATGGGGCTGCTGTTCGTCTGCTATCAGCACGATCTGGAGAAAGGCTTCCTGACCGTGCAGAAGCGGTTAAACGGCGAAGCGCTGGAAGAGTACATTAAGCCCATCGGCGGCGGCTATTTCTTTGCTCTGCCCGGCGCGCGCGATGCTGGCGCGTATCTCGCACAAGGTCTGATGGAAGCCTGATAATCGTCCCTGCGATAGTTCGCGGGGACATTATTTTTTCATATGACTATCTTGTTGTTATATTTCTGTAATATTCATATATAAGACTGATTCCGCTGCAGGAACAGTCTTAAAAGTTGCATTCAGGTAAAATAAATGTTGCATTTATGATAACTCCTGATGTACTTAAGATAAGACGGCGGTAGTTCCCGGCAGTGATGCTGAATCACTATGGAGATCGCGAATGGTTGCGTCCTGTACTGGACAAGGTAAACATAACAACCGCAGCACCCGGCGCGGAGGCTCAGACTCCGGCAGCGATTTCCTCACCACTAAATTCTCCCCCACACCTCAAGAATCTGATTCGACCGACGTGCAGACCGGTGCGCGTAGCCGTTCTGTATCGTCATCTGATAAAGCAAGCAATGGCTTACAAGGAAGCCAACCCTCTGATGTTCGTGCGCATAATCGTGCCGAAGCTGGCGCGTGTGATGAATACCAACAACTCAAGGTGCTATCCATGGGAAGACAAAAAGCAGTGATCAAAGCTCGTCGCGAAGCAAAACGTGTGCTGAGACGGGACTCACGTAGCCATAAACAGCGTGAAGAAGAATCGGTCACCTCGCTTGTGCAGATGAGTGGCGTAGAAGCAATTGGCATGGCCAGAGACAGCCGTGATAATTCTCCAATTGTGGCGCGCAATGAGGCTCAGGCGCACTACCTGAATGCTATCGAGAGTAAACAGCTCATCTTTGCAACCGGTGAAGCCGGATGCGGGAAAACCTGGATCAGTGCAGCCAAAGCAGCGGAAGCGCTGATCCATAAGGACGTGGAGCGCATTATTGTTACCCGTCCTGTACTGCAAGCTGATGAAGATCTCGGCTTCCTGCCCGGCGATATTTCGGAGAAGTTTGCTCCGTACTTCAGGCCCGTCTATGACGTGCTGGTGAAGCGACTGGGTGCATCCTTTATGCAGTACTGCCTGCGACCAGAGATTGGCAAGGTGGAAATCGCGCCGTTCGCCTATATGCGCGGACGTACATTTGAAAATGCGGTCGTTATTCTCGACGAGGCTCAGAACGTGACCGCTGCGCAAATGAAGATGTTTTTAACGCGCCTCGGGGAGAACGTGACGGTTATCGTTAACGGCGATATTACCCAGTGTGACCTGCCGTCGGGCGTGAAGTCCGGCCTCAGCGACGCCATGTCACGTTTTGAGGAAGATGAGATGATTGGGGTGGTTCGTTTCACCAAAGAGGACTGCGTGCGCTCGGCGCTCTGTCAGCGCACGCTGCAAGCGTATTACTGAGTTTGCTGTTGTGTTCAAGGCCCGGGAAACCGGGCTTTGTTTTATGTGCAATTTATTCCCTCTCCCCTGGGGAGAGGGTTAGGGTGAGGGTCTCAGGCCGCACCGAGCTGAATATAGCACCGGGGGGGATTGACTCGCTTCGCTCGCCCTGCGGGCAGCCTGTTCGCTTTGCTCACAGTCTGTCCAACTGGCTGCGCCAGTTGTCGAACCCCGGTCGGGGGTTCTCATCCCCCCTTACGAGAATATAAAAGAAAAAAGCCCGTACTTTCGTACGAGCTCTTATCTCAAATATGGCGGTGAGGGGGGGATTCGAACCCCCGATACGTTGCCGTATACACACTTTCCAGGCGTGCTCCTTCAGCCACTCGGACACCTCACCATATTGTTTTGCTGCCTGACCGCTTGGGGGGCAACGGGGCGCTACTATAGGGAGTTGCGCGAAAGCGGTCAAGCAGATTTTCTGCATTCGTGCTTGTTCGGTTAAGCCTTAATCAGCTTATGACGCACAGCGCAGGATTAACGCTGCGAATCGAGCACTTCGCTGTTTTTCACCACCTCCTGCGCTTTGCCGTAGCTTTCGATCAGCAGCTGGTAGGCCGGGAAGATGTGGGTGTATACCTCAGCCCATTCAGCCGCATCTTCACGGTTCCAGGTTCGCTGGATCTCAGAGGCCACAGCGGCGGTATCCATCGGCACCACGCCTGCCTGGACCACGCGGGCCAGGGTGATCTCCTGCGCCATTTTGCTGTAGGTGCCGGAGGCATCAATCACCGCAAACACTTTATATCCGTCCGCCACCGCGCTGATGGACGGGAAGGCCATGCAGACGCTGGTGATCGTGCCTGCAATAATTAACGTCTTGCGACCGGTAGCTTTTACCGCCGCCACGAATTCCGGGTTATCCCAAGCGTTGATCTCACCTTTGCGGGCCACATACTGCGCATGCGGCGCGTTGGCGTGGATCTCCGGGATAAGCGGGCCGTTCGGTCCCTGTGGAACGGAGGCGGTGGTGATCACCGGGATCTTCGCCAGCGTGGCGATCTTTGCCAGCGCCGCGGCACGGGCGCGCAGCTCCGGCATGGGCATGTCGCCGACGGTCTGGAACAGCCCGCTCTGGTGGTCGATAAGCAGCATGACGGCATCATTTACGTCAATGACGGGACGTGCACCGTTGAAGTTTGCAGGGGTAGACATATTGCGCTCCTTAATTACGTTCAGATCTGGCCAAAGCGGCCGGAGTTGAAATCACGAATGGCTTCCGCGATCTCGGTTTTACTGTTCATCACAAACGGGCCGTAGCCCACAATAGGTTCATTCAGCGGCTCACCGGCCATCAGCAGCAATTTCGCGTCGCTGTTCGCTTCCAGATGCAGCTTTTCACCGCTCTGACTTAGCACAACCAGCTGCGCTTCACCCGCTGGCGTGGTGCCGTTCACCGTTACGCTGCCCTCAAGTACCACCAGCGCCGTGCTCCAGCCTTCGGGCTGGTTGAGCGTCAGATGGCTGCCCTGGTTAAGCGCGATGTCCCAGACGTTCAGCGGTGAGAAGGTATGGGCCGGGCCCGTCACGTCCTCAAGGCGACCGGCGATGACCCGCAGCGTGCCGCTGTTATCCGGCAGCGTGACCACCGGGATATCCGCTTTGGTGATGCTCTGGTAGCCGGGCGCCGCCATTTTGTCTTTGGCGGGCAGGTTGACCCACAGCTGCATCATTTTTAGTTCACCGCCTTTCTGCGCGAATGCGCTGGAGTGGAACTCCTCGTGCAGGATGCCTGCGCCCGCCGTCATCCACTGCACGTCGCCGGGGCCAATAACGCCGCCTCTGCCGGTGGAGTCGCGATGCTCCACTTCGCCGGCGTAAACGATGGTCACCGTTTCAAAGCCGCGATGAGGATGCTCGCCCACGCCGCGTTTCGCGCCGTCCGCCGGGAAGGTGTACGGTCCGGCATAGTCCAGCAGCAGAAAAGGGCTCAGCGGCTCGCCGTGCGTCTGGTAAGAAAACATTGAACGAACCGGGAAACCGTCACCGACCCAGTGCGGACGAGGTGCGGTGTAAACGCCTGTTACGTTTTTCATGATGAACTCCTGATGTTCTGTTGATGTAATTAGCTTATATTCAGGGTTAATATCCTGGTAGATAGTGAAAATGACATGCACTGTTCTGAATATGGAACGATGAGGACGTATGCAGGATCTCAATGATTTCGCGTGGTTTGTGAAGGTGGTGGACCATGGTGGATTTGCGGCGGCGGGTCGGGCGCTCGATCAGCCCAAGTCAAAACTGAGTCGCCGGATTGCCCAGCTGGAAGAGCGCCTTGGCGTGCGGTTGATCCAGCGCACCACCCGACAGTTTACGGTGACGGAAGTGGGGCAGACGTTCTATCAGCACTGTAAAGCCATGCTGGTAGAGGCCGAAGCTGCGGAAGAGGCGGTGGCGGCGTTGCAGGCCGAGCCACGCGGCGTGGTCAGGATCACCTGTCCGGTCACCTTGCTGCACGTGCACGTGGGGCCCATGCTGGCGCGGTTTATGGCGCGCTATCCGGGGATCAATCTTCAGCTTGAGGCCACCAACCGGCGGGTTGATCTGGTGGGTGAGGGCATCGACGTGGCGATCCGCGTTCGTCCACGTCCGTTTGATGACAGCGACCTGGTGTTAAGAGTGCTGGCAGACAGGGGACACTGCCTGGTGGCGAGCCCTGCGCTGATTGAGCGGATGGGTCACCCTGCCGTGCCCTCTGAGCTGAGCGAGTGGCCGGGTTTGAGCATGGGGGTGGGAAAGCAGCTGCACAGATGGGAGCTGAGCGGGCCGGAGGGAGCGAAAGCCGCGATTCATTACACGCCGCGCTTTATTACCACCGACATGCTGGCGCTGCGTGAAGCGGCGATGGCGGGGGTGGGCGTGGTGCAGCTGCCGATTTTGATGGTCAAGGATCAGCTGGCATCCGGGGAACTGGTAAGGGTGCTGGACGCATGGGAACCCCGACGGGAAGTGATTCACGCTGTTTATCCTTCCAGGCGAGGTTTGCTGCCGTCCGTCAGAACGCTGGTGGATTTTCTTACTGAAGAGTATGCGCGGATGGTGGAGGAGTAACGATCCCCTCGCCGCTTTGGGGAGAGGGTTAGGGTGAGGCGCTCAGGCTGTACCGAGCTGAATATAGCACCGGGGGGGATTGACTCGCTTCGCTCGCCCTTCGGGCAGCCTGTTCGCTTCGCTCTCAGTCTGTCCAACTGGCTGCGCCAGTTGTCGAACCCCGGTCGGGGGTTCTCATCCCCCCTTACGGAGAATATAAAAGAAAAAAGCCCGTACTTTCGTACGAGCTCTCATCTTGAATATGGCGGTGAGGGGGGGATTCGAACCCCCGATACGTTGCCGTATACACACTTTCCAGGCGTGCTCCTTCAGCCACTCGGACACCTCACCATATTGTCATCCCGTTGTTGCTGGGACGGGCGCTAATGTAAGGAAAAGCCGAACTGCCGTCAACCCACTTTTTCAGTAATTTAGCGCGTTTAGACAAACTTCAGGCAACATGATTCTTAAATGTGCTGAAAGCGTCTTTTTTATCAACAACACGATCACGCAATAAATTTGCTATGCTGACCGTCCAGTTAAAAAGCAAAATAAATCAGCGCAATAAAAGGCAGGATTGACTATGGATATACTCTTCTATCACCCCACTTTTGATACGGCTTACTGGATTAAGGCACTTTCTGCGGCACTGCCGGGCGCTCGCGTTCGTGAGTGGAAGCGGGGCGATAACGAACATGCTGACTACGCGCTGGTCTGGCATCCGCCGGTAGAAATGCTCCAGGGCCGTAAGCTGAAGGCCGTGTTCGCGCTTGGAGCCGGCGTGGATTCCATTCTGAGCAAGCTGAAAGCACACCCTGAAATGCTGCCGGAAGATATTCCTCTGTTCCGCCTGGAAGATACCGGTATGGGCCAGCAAATGCAGGAGTATGCCGTCAGCCAGGTGCTGCACTGGTTCCGCCGCTTTGATGACTATCAGGCGCTTAAGCAGCAATCCCGCTGGGAGCCGCTGCCTGAATATCCGCGCGAAGCGTTTACCGTTGGTATCCTCGGCGCAGGCGTGCTGGGTTCGAAAGTGGCTGAAGCGCTCGCGCCGTGGGGCTTCCCGCTGCGCTGCTGGAGCCGCAGCCGTAAAGACTATCCGGGCGTTGAGAGCTTTGCCGGAACGGATGAGCTTCCGGCCTTCCTGAACGGCACGCGTGTGCTGATTAACCTGCTGCCCAATACGGCGGAAACGGTGGGGATTATCAATGAAGGCCTGCTCAACCAGCTGGACGACCAGAGCTACCTGATGAACCTGGCGCGCGGCGTGCATCTGGTCGAGCCGGATCTGCTGAAGGCGCTGGATAGCGGGAAGCTGAAAGGCGCCATGCTGGATGTCTACAGCCGTGAGCCGCTGCCGGAGGAAAGCCCGCTGTGGCGACACCCGCGCGTGGCAATGACTCCGCACGTTGCCGCCGTGACGCGACCTGCCGAGGCAGTGGCCTATATCTCGCACACGATCGGTGAAATAGAGAAGGGTAACCCGGTCACCGGACAGGTCGACCGACAGCGCGGCTACTGAGAGAAACCCGGCGTTCGCCGGGTTTTTGCTAATATTCGCCGCTGATAACTGCTATCCTTTGGAAAAAACGCAGAGGAGAGAAAGATGTATCCCGTTGACCTGCATATGCACACCGTCGCCAGCACCCACGCGTATAGCAACCTCCATGATTATATCGCCCAGGCGAAGCTTAAGGGCATCAAGCTGTTCGCGATAACCGATCACGGCCCGGATATGGCGGATGCGCCGCACTACTGGCATTTTGTGAATATGCGTATCTGGCCACGTCTGGTGGACGGGATTGGGATACTGCGCGGCATTGAGGCGAACATCAAAAACACCGACGGTGAAATTGACTGTACCGGCCCGATGCTGACCTCCTTAGATCTGATCCTTGCCGGTTTCCATGAGCCGGTTTTCCCGCCGCAGGATAAAGAGACCAATACCGCGGCGATGATTGCCACTATTGCCAGCGGCAATGTGCACATCATCAGCCATCCGGGCAATCCGAAATACCCGATTGATATTCAGGCCGTGGCGCAGGCCGCGGCGAAACACCGCGTGGCGCTGGAGATTAATAACTCCTCGTTCGTGCACTCGCGTAAAGGCAGTGAAGCCAACTGTCGCGAAGTGGCTGCCGCCGTGCGTGATGCGGGTGGCATGGTGGCGCTGGGCTCTGATTCGCACACGGCCTTCACGCTGGGGGATTTTAGCGAGTGCCTGAAAATATTGCAGGATGTGGATTTCCCGGAAGAACGCATCCTGAACGTCACGCCGCGTCGTATGCTTGATTTCCTCGAGTCGCGTGGCATGGCGCCGATTGATGAATTTGCCGATCTTTAATTGAATAACGGAATAGAACAATGAATGAATTTTCCATCCTTTGCCGCGTGCTGGGCTCCCTGTATTACCGCCAGCCGCAGGACCCGCTGCTGGTGCCGCTGTTTACGCTGATTCGCGAAGGTAAACTGGCGCAGAACTGGCCGCTGGAACAGGATGAGTTACTGGAGCGCCTGCAGAAAAGCTGCGATATGCAGCAGATCTCAACGGACTACAATGCTCTGTTCGTGGGCGAAGAGTGCCGCGTGTCGCCGTATCGTTCCGCCTGGCAGGAAGGAGCGACCGAAGCGGAAGTGCGGGCATTCCTTTCAGAACGCGGGATGCCCCTGAGCGATACCCCAGCCGATCATATCGGTACGCTGCTGCTGGCCGCGTCCTGGATCGAAGACAACGCTGGCGACGATGAAAATGAAGCCATCGGGATCCTCTTCGAAACCTATCTGCTGCCGTGGGTGGGGACCTTCCTGGGTAAAGTGGAAGCTCATGCCACCTCTCCGTTCTGGCGAACGCTGGCCCCGCTGACGCGTGACGCCATTGCAGCAATGTGGGATGAGCTGGAAGAAGAGAGCGAGGAGTGATGTAAATCACAAAAATCCTGCAACGATACATTTCAACTTGCACGTAATGTGCTTCTGATCGCATTTCTACGGCGCGCTTCTGCTAAGATGCGCGCCATGAACATATTACTTTGTATTGCAATCACGACGGGCATCCTCTCCGGTATTTGGGGATGGGTAGCGGTGTCTCTCGGTCTGTTAAGCTGGGCTGGCTTCCTGGGCTGCACGGCCTATTTCGCCTGTCCTCAGGGCGGGCTGAAAGGGCTCTTTATCTCAGGCTGCACGCTGATGAGCGGCGTTATCTGGGCGCTGGTCATCATGAAAGGCAGCGCGCTGGCGCCGCATCTGGAGATGCTGGGGTACGTCATGACGGGTGTCGTCGCGTTCCTGATGTGCATCCAGGCGAAGCATCTGCTGCTGTCGTTTGTGCCGGGAACCTTTATGGGGGCCTGCGCAACCTTTGCCGGGCAGGGGGACTGGAAGCTGGTGGTTCCTTCCCTGGCGCTGGGGCTGCTGTTTGGCTACGCCATGAAGAACAGCGGTCTTTGGCTGGCGGCGCGAAGGGAAAAAACGCAAAACATCACCGCGGTGAGTGAATAAAAAAAAGGCGAGATAATCATCTCGCCTTTTTTTATGCGCTGCCTGTCAGGATTCCGGAGGCACCGACATATCACGGTATTTCACCAGGATCGGGTTCTGCACGTCCGCTTTGTTTTGCAGATCCCACAGCCCGCGATCGATACCATCGTTGATTAAGAAGATCACGCCGGTTTCAATGGCTGACATCAGACACATCATGACCGGTTCGTTAGAGGTGTAGCCAATTTCTCCCTCCAGCAGGCGCTGGTAATCAATAAAGCGGAATACCCCAGCCTGAACTTCATAAGACAATATCGTTTTGCTGGTGTTGACCGAAGAGAGCACTTCACCGGTACTGACGTTCACGACGCGCAGGTTAACCGCAATTTGGTCGAGTTGGTACTGGGTATCTGCGCCGATACCGAAGTAGCGCGCGCCCACGCCACCCGATTTCACATTGCTCTCGTAACCGATAATCGACCCTTCAATCATCACGTTTGCGGCGGCCAGAGACTGCAGAGGCATCCGGTTATTGTCCGCAACGGTGCCATTCTCCTGCGCGGCACGAATGATTTTTCGTTCATTTAACAGGTTCTGAAGCCCCTGGCGTTCCAGCGGAATAAACCAGTGCGAATCTTTAAGTGCAGTCACCAGCATGGCGGTGGCGCTTTGCGGCACCGCGGTGGAGAAGTTACTTGCCGGATAAGGCTTAAATTGTCCGGTTTCATCCTGAATGTTGTATACCGAGACAAATATCTTGCCCGTAGGTGAAGGCAAATGGGTTAAATCACGGTAACTTTGGGCCCGCGGCATTAATGTGGGTTTTGCAGCTTCTTTAGGCGGAGCAGTTAAACAACCGCTCAATAAGCACACTGCAACAAATATCAGGAAGCGCTGCATGGTCGTTGTCCTTATTTAGCTATTGTTTAAAAGTCAGTTGAATTATTTTGCAGGCCGGAAACCTCTATGGTGGAAGTTTTTCCGGTTTTACGATCGGTCACATTCAACTGGAGCTGTCCGTCCCTGTTGGCGATGTCGACGATAAAGTCGTTGGTCATCATTCGGCCGGGTTTGCCGGTATTAATGTTGGTCAGCAATCCCCCTAAAATCTGCGACTGGATAGCCTGGGTGAAGTTATCCAGTGCGGAAGGGGTATCAACGGTAAAATCCTGAAAGCTCGGATCTTTATAGGAGTTTTGTGCCTGAGCTTGATTCAGCAGAAAGGCACCGTTGTTGGGGTTACCGCCAAAGTTAGGGTTACGGAACTGGAAGGTCATATTTCCGGCCCAGCTCAGGGGAGCAATAAGCATGATCGAAACAACTGCATATGCAATACGCATGACAGCCTCCGCATATCGGTTCGCTAGAACTCATCTTTTGCTAAATCGCTGGTGCTTAATAGGGCTTTATCTATTTGCAGGCGATTAATAGCGTCTTCAGTTTGAGCCAGTGCTAAGGCTACGTTTTTTTCGAAGTCTGTTTTCGAGGGGAATAAAAAAGTTTGATAAATAACGTCCTGATTGGCCGTTATGGTTATCCAGCTTCCCCATCGTGCACTGGGCCGCTCGTTGATTGTTAAATTACCCGTGTAGGGACTGTCCCATTTATCGCTGAAGGCCCGGTAAAAACTGTGCCCGATCGATGAGACAGTGTGGTCAGTTAACAATCCGGGAACTTCGACCTCAACGGCCTGCAGGTTCCCTGCAGCGAGCAGGAGACTCGCTGCGGCGATCCAACTCAACGTGCGCTTCATGTGATTAACGCCTGAGGTTATCGTTTGCCCATGAAACCGCCTGAGTTCGGTTTTTAACAGCTATCTTCTTGAAAAGATTATAAAGGTGCGTCTTTACCGTATTTTCGCTGATAAATAACGAACGGGCGATTTCAATATTTGAAGCACCAATGCGTAATTTGTTCAGGATCTCTTTCTCACGGTGGGTGAGCAGCGCTGATTCCGAACTGTTATAGCGGTAATTTCCGGAGTGCGTGATGAGGTAGCTGGCCAGCTTTTGCGAGAAATAGCATTCGCCGCGCAATATGCCTTGCAGACCATCTACCACCCGAACTTCTTCTTCAGTGACGTAGAACACGCCATTGATATGCGGCCAGCTTTCAATATCTCTGAAAGGATATTCATCAGGCGTATTCAATAATAACACGCGGATATTATTGTTTTTCCTGCTTAAGTTATCTTGCCAGTAATGGATAAGCTTTTTATCGGCTTCCATCATATCAAACAGAATGATGCTGCCAGGCGCAATATCATCAAAAGAACGTTGAATATTATGCAATTTCCCGTTCAGTGATAGAGATTGCTTTAAATGTTGTAATAAAGCTGTCGCTTGCAGAGAAGGTTTTGTGATCAACAGTAATGTATGACCATGTAAACTATGGACTTCATTATACATGATGAAACCCCACTTATTTTTGGCACCTGACAGCCGCCCTCTCTGTAAAGAAGAGGGTACCAGAAGTACTGACAGATGTTGCACTGCTGTGTGTAGAATCAGAACATAACCTCCACAGGGAGGTAAATATAAAACCAATTTCGTACATCTAATTTCAATCTAGCTTTTACGAATTTTAAAGCAAGTGTTAATCATGTAACAAGATGTAAAAATCAATATTAATTTGTGAAAATTGCAGATTTTGAATGTTGTTATTTGATATGAAAGTTGTACATGGAAATATTGGTGCATAGATTTTAAAAATCATACAAATATAATTAACTGGTTAATATTTATAAGTATTTATTATTTTATTTAGTTTGTGC